>JAAUUB010000003.1 GCA_012031215.1 Microscillaceae bacterium
TAACGAAAAAATGTTTGCGAAGGGCGGGATTTAATAGCACTTCCCTTGCCCTACGCACAAAAGTTTTATACGAAAGCACAAAAAGTTCAAATTAGCACATTAGCCCGCCTTTTCGCAAACATAATGTTGTGTGTCGTTTTTATTTTGCCATTTTTATACTGTCATACATTCTTTCTTTGCCTAATTTACAAACAAAAATCTCATTGTATCCAACAGGAATTTTAAAGATGTTTTGCAGCGTAATATCTAACAGATAAGCCCACAAGCACCTGATTACTCCTGCGTGGGTAATAATTAAACCTTCCTGTATTTATTTTTTCTTAATTGATTGAAAAAAAATTGAACACGTTGAAATAGCTCTCTTAAGTTCTCACCATTAGGCGTTTTTACATTTACAAAATCTGCCATCCAATGATTGAGTTTGTCTTGGTCAATGTCGTTCCATTTTTTATTTTCCCAATTACCAAAATTCATTTCCATTAAAGAACTATCAAACAAAACATTTTCAAATTTTAATGCTGTTGCTAAATCTTTACACCTTTGTGAATTACTGCAATAAACCGCATCAAAGTCTGTTAGCAGTTGCTCTCTAAATTGAGCTACTTCTTGAAAAAAAGTGTCTGCTAAAGGTACATCAGATTGTCCATAGCAAGTGTCTTTATCCACAGCTACTTGTGTGTGACGAATTACATAAACTTCCATAATCCTACAAAAGTTAATAAACAAATACATTCAGCCATTTGCTCCACTGCACCCAAACAGTCACCTGTGTAGCCGTCAATCCACTTATTGAAATAGCGTTTTGAATAAAAATAGAGCAAGAACAATGATAAAATAACTAAACAAAATTGCCATTGAAAAAGGCATAAAACGATTAATGGAAGTAAGCCAAAAAAGTATGCTCCAATTATTTCTCTCGGACTATGGGCTTTTGCTATGGGCTTTGCTTTACTGCTTTCATCTTCCCTTGAATATTGTGAGGTAAAAACAATATTGATAGCCGTTAATCTAGACAAGGAATGATATGATATAAAAATTGAAGCTATCAACAAATAATCTTTGATACCAATTTTTACAAATAGATTATTTAGAGCCAAGTATTTTAAAGCAAACAAAAATATCAAGGCAATAACACCATAAGCACCCACACGGCTGTCTTTCATTATTTCTAAAATTTTGGCTTTTGTCCAACCACCGCCAAAGCCATCAAATACATCTGCTAAGCCATCTTCGTGAAAAGCACCTGTAACTAACACACCTGCTATTAATGAAAATAACACTGAAATGTTTATATCAAATAATAAAGAACTCAACCCAAAAACAGCAAAAGAAATTGCACCAACAACCCAACCAATTAAGGGAAAATATCGTGTGGCTTTGTTGATATATTCTGGCGAATGGTCTATGTTTTTAGGGCAAGGAATTCTTGTGTAGAACATCAAAGCCGTAAAAATATTTTTATTTCTTCTTTCATCTTACTCTTTATTGGTTACACCAGCACTTTCAAAACTTGCCATATTGTTTAAAAATGCAATAGCACTTTCAATAATAGGATAGGAAACAGCACAACCTGTACCTTCTCCCAAACGCATATTTAATTTTAAAATGGGTTCTGCATCAAGAAAATTTAATAAATTTTGATGCCCAAATTCATCACTTAAATGGCAAAAGATGGCATTGTTGATGATGGTAGGGTTTATTTTATAGGCTACTAAAAAAGCATTTGAGGCAATAAAACCATCTACTAAAATGAGCATTTTTTTTTCGTAAGCGGATAGCATTGCTCCACACATTTGAGCTATTTCAAAACCGCCAAAAGTTTGCAAAACTTCTTTTGGGTTATCAATATTTCCGTGAAATTGTTGTGCTTGTTTGAGTATTGCAATTTTATTTTGTAATTGCTCGTCATTTAAACCTGTGCCACGTCCCACACATTGTTCAATAGGCAAATTGCAGAAGTAACTCATCAGCATTGTTGCAGAAGATGTATTGCCAATGCCCATTTCGCCAAAGCCAATTACATTACATCTATTCTCAAATAGTTGATTTACAATTTCACTGCTTTTCTCAAAACATTGTTGCAACTGTGTTTCAGTCATTGCTTTTTCTTGCAAAAAACTTTTTGTTCCATTTGCAATTTTGGCATTTATCAATTTGTCGTTGGGTTCAAAATCAAAATTCACCCCTGCATCAACCACTTTTAAATCTATATTGTTTTGTTGGGTAAAAACATTGATAGCTGCACCGCCATTGAGAAAATTCATCACCATTTGGAATGTAACCTCTTGCGGATAAGCACTCACGCCTACTTTGGCAATACCATGGTCGCCTGCAAAAACTATTATGGTTGGTTTATTCAAAACAGGTGAAAGTGAATTTTGAATTGTGCCAATTTGCAAGGCTAATTTTTCAAGTTTTCCTAATGAACCAAGAGGTTTGGTTTTGAAATCAATTTTGTTTTGTAACTCTTTTTTAAGCATATCTTACATTGTCAAGTTTGAAGAATGAAATTTTACTTTGTAAGAGGTAGTAACCACCAAATAAAACGACTGAATAAAAAAGGTCACCAAGTAGTGTACCCGTCAAAAAAGGAATACCTGCAACATAGCAAGCTGTTAATCCTGTAAAATTTTGAGGATAAAAAGTAGACCCAAGCCAACAGCCAAAGTTTGAAACGGTAAAAAAGATTGTTGTAGAAGCTAACCCACCCAACAAAACCTTTGAAACACTTATCTTGTTGAAAATAATTAATCCTGCAAAGGTAATGAGAAGATAACTTCCGTATTGCCAATAAAATCCTTCGTAAAACCAAGTAAATTGAGGATAATATTGTGCGTAAATGACGTTGTTAATAAACAAATCACTCAACCAAGTCGCTGCTATTGGGATTAAAAAGGCTTTCCATTTTTTGTCAAAATGTGCAGCACCAAAAAGCCCGATAGCCCCTAAAGGTGAAAAGTTGGGCATATGTGGAATGATACGGCTAAAAGCCGCCAATACAATAATAGCTATTAAAAAGCCGAATTGTAATTTGATTTTGTTGTTCATATTTGTTCTGTTTTAGTTCTTGTTTTAAAATGACACACAACGGAAAAGGCTTGGCGAAGGCGGGGGTTTAATAGCACCGCACTTCAAACAAGCACAAAAGTAAATAAAAAGCACTTCCCTACAAATTAGCACATCAGTCCCGCTTTTCGCCAAGCCAATGTTGGCTGAATTTGTTATTCTTTCGGTGCGTAATTATCCCAATATTCTCTTGGTGTCAAAATTTTTGTGTATTCAAACTCCGTTATTGTGAAATCAAGCGTATTGCCCGTTGTCAAATAGTCCGCTGCACTGACCGCCGCCAATTCCAAAAATTTGTTGTCGCTTGTATCTGTCAAAACTTCAATTTTTCGGTCTGTTTGGTAGAAAGTAGCGATTTCGCGCAACCTATTCAACACTACTTCGGCTTTGATTTTAAAGTTGGCAAATTTTGAGAACTTATCTCTATTCAACACTTCTACATATTCCGCCATCACCTCTTCCGAAAGGCAAATTTCTACTTTTTCAGTTAGCACTAACTCGTACAAAATTTTGCTCGGAATAGAACTTGAAATAAGTGCCGAAACGATGACATTTGTATCAAGAATGAGTTTTTGCATCTCTTACAGATTTGATTTCAGCGTTGATTTCATCTATTGTCATTTTAGAAAGTCCCACTTTTTCGGCTATTTCGTTACATTCCAATAATGCTTGTCGTGCATATTCTCGCTTTATTGCTTCTACCAAGTTGGTAAATTTGATTTCGCCACTTCCTAAATCGTATTTTTGGAAGTCGGTTTCGCTTACTTTTATCTGAACTGTTCGCATAATTTTATTTTTTTGAGTTTTTGGTTCTTACAATTTCAGCCAACATCTACTTATACGCCCTTTAGTTCGCATTTTTCGCCTTTCGGGATGCCTGCTGGTAGCCCCTTGATAGGGCCTCGGTGTACTTACAAGCTTAGAATACCCGAAAATTTCATCGCCTTATGCGCCAAAATACACCGCACAAAAGCCGGGTAGCCAAGAAGGACCGCACAAAATTTTCAATTGAATTTCGTGGCCTAAGCAATTGCTTGTCGAATACCGGGCGGTTTGAAGGCCATTCTGGCATTTCTGTTTTACTGCCGCACCAGTTTTTTCTGGCCTTTTCGCTCGCCAAGTTCTATTTCCAGGATATAGAGTCCCTGGGGCCAGTCTTGCACCGACAGCTTTATATCCCAGACCAGGGTATCTTTAAGACCTTCATACAGCAACCTTTTTTGCCCACGGGGGTCGGTGGCACTCAGGCGCAGGAGGCCCCTCTGCGGATAATGCAGGCGAAGCCTGATTTCATCAACCGCCGGATTGGGTGATATTTCCATAGCTCCACTCAGTTCGCCGGGGGGCAGGGCCGTTACGCCAAAGAAGAGTTCGTTGGAGGTGGAAGAACATTCGCCGAAGCTTACGATGACATAATACACGCCGGGCAGGGTGGGCCGATATGCATCGGCATTGGCATCCGGAATGCGCTCGTAGTTATAAAACCATTCGTAGGTATCAGCATCGCGCACCGAGGCCTGTATCAGGTCTCCATCAAAACCAATGTTGACTGCCTCGGGCACGCCCAGCACCACTACTAAGAGTTCGTTGATAGAGGTTCCAGTGCAAGAGGGGCCGCCTACACTCACTTCGCAACTGTATTGCCCGGTTTGGGCGGCCAGGTAATTGGCAAAAGTTGCGCCGGGAATGTCCACCCCATTGCGTTTCCATTGGTACGTCGCCCCAAATATCCGGCTGGCAATGCTCATAGAAGCGGTTTTGCCACTACAAATAATTTCTGAGCCGCCATCATCACGAATCACCACCACTTCCAGGTTGCAGACCGCAATGACATTGACCACATTGCTGGTGGCCGAGGTGCCGCCCGGGGTAACGGCCCGCAAACGGTAATAATAAAGGGTGTTATTTTGGATATTGAGAATGTCATTATAGGTTTTGATAGGGGAGAGGTCATCGCTCACCACTACATCGTGGGTTACAAAATTATTGGGATTGCCAATGGAGCGTTCAATGATAAAGATGACATTGGGGTCTACGGTATAGTCCCAGGTCAGGTCAATCTGAATAGGAGATACGGCTGTGCCCCTAAAATTGAAGGGGGCTACCGGGCTTCCTTCGTTGGGGTCTATGGGGGTGCCAATTTGGGCGATGTTGGAATAGGGCGAATTGCCTTCGGGGCCAAAAGCCCGCACCCGGTAGAGATAGCTGGCATTGCCCTGCACACCCAAATCGGTATAAGTCAGGGTTTGGGCATTCGTCTGAGCGATTTCCTGAAAAATATTGCCCGAAAAAAATATCGGCCCTTTCAATGCGGAAGCCCTCCGGGAGCGTGCCAGTAAATTCCCAGGCCAGCACTACGGTATCGGGGCCAATGGCCTGAGCCTGCAGGTTGAAAGGGGCATCGGGCAGGGGCACAGTTTGGGCACAGGCGATATTGCTGTAGTTGGAAAAGCCTAGCCCCGCCACAAAGGCCCGCACCTGGTAGCAGTATTCCAATCCCGGCTGGAGAGCTTCATCCTGAAAAGACGTTACATTTCCATTTACCACCCCTACTTCTACAAATAGCCCGGATTGTCCTTCGCGCCGCTCGATGCGATATTCGGTTTCATCGGGGGCATTATCGGTCCAGAGGAGCTCAATGAGGCTTTCCGACAAAGCCAATGCGCTTAGGTTAGAGGGGGCAGTGGTGGCGGGCAGGGTCGTGATTTGCCCAGTCAGGGAAGGGGCCGAGTCTCCCCCCGGGTTGGTGGCTAGCACATAAAAGAAATATTCGGTATTGCCCAGAAGGCCATTGAAAACAGCCACAGGCCCCGTTACTAGCTGAGAGCCCACAATATTGCTAAAATCGGGGCTGGTAGAAACCAACACTGTATAAGTGATGGCACCAGCCACGGGGGGCCAACTCACCGTAAAGCCATTGATAGTGGGATTACTGCCCACCACATTGGCCGGGGGCAGGGTAGTGGTAAACTGGGCCAACACTTCCGAGTCAATAGACAAGCCACAGGTGCTTTCGGAGCGAAGGCGGATAAAATATTCCGTATTAGGGCTTAATCCCGTGATTTCCAGGGTATTGGTAGCAACAGCCAGGTCTTGAAAATCCGGAATAAAATTGAGAAATTCGTCGTCATTGGCCACATCCACCCGGTAGCCCGTTGCGCCTGGCACTATGTCCCAGTTGAGGGTAAAAGCATTTTCGCCTACACTGCCTGTGCTCAAATTCGTGGGAGCCGGATTATTGCTAATCACCACATCCAGGCTATCACTGGCAATACAACCCGTACTTTGCAATTCATCCACAATCACTTTGCCCAGCCCCGGCCCTGGCCAGGTTACCCCAAAACTGGTACCCACTAAATTACTAACAATGGGCATTCCTTCATAAAGCACCGTCCAGGTATAGGTACTCAGGATATTGGGGCTTTGCACCGCATAATTGCTTATGGTGCTGCCGCAGGCAATGTCTGGTCCCTGGATGATGGGCAGGGTAAGGGGGATAATCGTGAGGTTAAGATTTCCGGTTTGCGCACAGCCATTGATCGCATTTTCAAGCACCGTCAGGGTTTTGGCTCCCGGCGAATCCCAAATAACTGTGAGTTGCTCACTTCCTTGTCCGGCGATGATTGTGCCATCGGTAGTCCAGTTATAGGTAGAATTAAGATTAAAGGGCACAGTGAAGGTGTAGGCCGTATTGGGACAATAAGTAGTGCCCGGTTCTGTGATGACCAGCGGGCTAGTGGGGCAGATACACAAATCGCCCTGAATCAATTGGTCGTCGCTGCGGTTGCCAATGCGTATATAATAAGGTATGCCTGCTGCAGAGCTGAATGTAGCCGTATGGGTGTTGCTGTTGATGTCTGTATCGCAATATAATACATTGGTATTTCCGGCCACATCCGGGCAATCACTATGGATGGCCAGGTCTATTTCCTTGCCATTGCTAGAAGTGTAGCGAACTTCCAGGGTTTCGCCAGTGCCAAACACCAGGGCCCAGCCGTCCACATTCACAAACGCACAACCAGGCTCACTGACCAATGAAAGCGAATTGCCTTCCGCGCTTCCGCCAATGTTCAGGGGCGTACAGCCAATGGATACGGCAGTGGCCTGGTCGCAGGTGCCGCCCGGAATGCCCACCGGAAAGGAGGCCGAAAAAGGGGAAGTTCCGCCTGAGGGCGCGCTGCCAAAAGTAAAGGTAGCCGTGAGTAAATCACCCGGATTGGGCGTATTGACAAAGTTCAGCGCATCCAGGGTCCAGAGGCCGCCTACGGAGATAGTAGTGCCGATATAAACCCGGGCCTGGGGAAGGCTGCTGGGCGGGCTACAAACCTGCGCATCATCCGAATAGAGGTGCACATTCTGGCCATCAGTACAACCCGGGCAGGTGCCACTGATTTGGGTTTGGATGGCTGAGGTGATAATGGGACTGGGCTGGTTGCCATTGCCGCCGTTTTCCAGCCGAATGCCATCCCCCGTGTTGCAGAAAATAGCATTCTGGGTGATAAGATTGCCATTGTTGGCATCTACTAGTACGCCATTGCCAATATTAAAGGCAATAAGGTTGTTGAGGATATTATTTAAGGCAATGCCGGCCGGTTCATTTTGAATGTATATGCCCGCGCCACCCTGATTGGGTAGCGGATTTACCCCAATTTCATCCGTGCCAATCCGGTTATTTTGCACAGTATTGCCATCACTTAAGAGGAGGTAAAGGCCATAGCCCTGATTGCCGGATAGGGTGTTGCCGTCCAGGGTGATTCCGCTACTGGTCGCCACCCGGATGCCATCCTGAGCATTGGGCAAGGCGGCTAGCCCATTGGCCGTAGTGCCTACTCTGTTGTTTTGCAGGCTTAGGTTGCTACCATCCTGTAAAAAAATGCCTGTCAGGCTATTGCCAGAAACCGTATTTCCCGAAATAGTGCCCGCAGTTGCATTGAGCAGACTAAGACCGGTGCCGTTTGGCAGGGCCGCATTGCCCGTGGCATTGGTGCCGATGAGGTTATCTGAGATTTGATTGGTTCCGATAAGCCCATCTATGTTGATGCCTTCCATTGTATTGCCGGAAACAAGATTATTGCTGATGATGAGATTGCTGCAATTAAGGGCCAGAAGGCCTGCTTCGTTGGCAATGGCGGCAGTGCCGGTGCCATTGGTGCCGATATTGTTCTGGTCTATGGTAATATTGGTAGCTGTTTGCAATAAAATACCATTCCCGGAATTCACTCCTCCGATAGTATTCTGGGAAATAGTGAGCCCATTGGCTCCGTTTACGTGGATACCTGTTCCATTGCCCAGATCGAGGGTTTCGCCAATATCAAGTCCAATGGAGTTGTTTTGTACCTGGATATTGCCCGAGGTGCCCATAATTTCAAGGCCTTCATTGAGATTGCCGGAAATCAGGCTGTTGCGCACAGTGATATTCTGGCTATTTTCAATCAAAATCCCTTTCTGATTGGGAACGGCGGTGTTTCCGGCGGGATTTAAACCTGACACAAGCCCATCCAATGTGCCTCCGCCGGAATTGCTAAACACATAAATACCCGTGATGCAATCATTCACCACCAGGTCTTGTACCAAAAAATTGCTCGCAGTGGCCCTTATCACCAAACCATTTCCATTGAAATTGGTAATTACCCCGCCTGGTCCGGTCAGGCTGATATTGGGGGCGTTCAGGTCCAGGCCTCCAAAGGTAGCATTGCCCCCATTGAGGATAAAGGCATTTCCCGCTCCCAGCGAAGCAAAATCGATAGTCAAGTCTTCGGAGATGGCGGGCAAAGGACTCAGCACATTGAGGGTTCCGCCGCCGGGCAAATTAAAATCAATGGTATTGGCTCCCGGGATGGCATTGGCATCGGAAAGAGCTTGCCGAAAAGAGCCGGGGCCGAGGTTATTGGTATTGGTAACGGTAAAAGAGGGATTGGCAAACACCAGGGGCGGGGAAAGGGGCGAAGTATTGCCAGAAATAGCATCCTGGGCCGTGGCCGTGATGAAGTCCCCTACATTAGGTGTATTCGTAAAACTACTGATGGACCAGATTCCTCCGGCCACAGTGGTCTGGCCTACAAAAACCCGGGCCTGGGCCTGGGTACTGGCAGGTGAACAGGCCTGGCTATTGTCCGAAAATAATTCAATCAAATCTCCGTCGGCGCAAGTAGCACAGGCTCCCGAAATCAGGAGGGGGGAGGCCAGGAGGATGCTCGGGGCCGCAAAGTTATTGTTGCCGCCCCCGCTCAGCACAATGCCATTTTGGGCATTGTTATTGCAAAAAACGCGATTTTCAGAAAAGATATTGCCGGTGCTGCCCGTCCCGTCTACCTGAATGCCCACCCCGGTGTTGTTGGCAATGGTGTTTTGAATAAGCGAATTGTCGAGTGAGATACCACGAACAAAAACGCTTGGCTGGCATTGGGCAGCGGGTTGTCGGCGGCATCCGCACCAATGCGGTTATTGCGAACAAGGGTGCGAGCCGAATTAAAAAGGTCAATGCCAAAAGCCCCAAAACCGCCAATGGTGTTGCCCTCAATCCTACAATCATTACTTAGGAGATTAATGCCCGTGCCGTCATTAAACAAGACGGCGGTGCCGGTAGCATTGGTGCCAATGAGGTTATTTTCAATGACTGCGCCCGTGCAGGTATTTATTTCCATCGCATCCCCTATATTCCCCGCAATTTGGTTCAACTGTATTGAAAGTGAGAGGAGAATATTGGAAAGGGATAAGCCCCCATTGTTGGAAAGAGCAGCATTACCAGCGGCATTCGTGCCAATTTTATTGTTCACGATGCTTACTCCGTCTGCACCATTCATTGTAAGGCCCGGGCCGTTATTTCCAGAAATGACATTGCCATCCAGCAAAAAATTGGAGCCATTGGCAACCACCACCCCTCCGGGGGTATTGGCCAGGGCGACAGTGCCCGTGCTATTGGTGCCTACCCGGTTATTTTGGAAAGTAATCTCACTACAATCCTGCATAGCCGCTCCGTAAAAGCCATTGCCCGAAAATGTATTATTCGAGATGCTAACGTTGGCCGAATTGAGCAAATTGAGCCCGGGGCCACCATTGGAAATGGCCGTAGTTCCCGATACATCCGTTCCGACCAGATTGTCCGTGATTTGGTTTGTACCCGTGAGCCCGTCTATATTGATGCCTCCCGAAGTATTGCCCGAAATGAGATTGTCAAGAATAGAAAGGTTGAGGGCATTAAATGCCGTCAGGCCAAAATTGTTGGCAATGGCCGCCGTGCCGCTGATATTGCTGCCAAATCGGTTGTTTTGCACCAGGATATTGGAAGATAAATTGATGATTTCTAGGCCATTGTTGTCGTTGCCAGAAATAACACTATTGATTAGGTTGATATTTTGGCAAGCATCCAGAACGATACCTACCTGGTTGCCCGCCGCCGAAGTAGCCGTAATATCCAAGCCGAGGGTACAATTATCAAGCGTACCACCCGAGATATTGCCCAGGACCCTAATACCTTCTGTACAGGTATTTACCAAAAGGCCTTGCACCTGAAAATTGGCCGACCCGGCACGCAGCAAAAGGCCACTCCCGATGCAATTGGTGATGACCGCGTTGGGGCCCAGGAGTTGAAAATTGGGGGCATTTACCTCCAGGATATTGATGTTTAGCCCATTGCCATTGATAATAAAATTATTGGCTCCCAGGGTACTAAAATCCATTATCAGTTCATCTGTTATCACGGGCAGGGCCGAAGCCAGCACCAGCGTTCCGCCACCGGGCAGGTTAAAATCAATAGTATTCACGCCTGGGATAAGGTTGGCATTGGTGATGGCTTCCCGCAGCGAGCCGGGGCCGCTGTTGTTGGTGTTGGTAACGGTGGTAGAGGGGGCGGCAAAAGTTATCGGAAGAGCAAATTCGGAAGTGTTGCGGGGTATGGCATTCAGGGTAGAAGTGGCCGTGATTTGGTCGCCCACATTGGGGGTATTGACAAAGCTGCCACTGTTGAGTGACCAATTACCGCTGACTACTATGGTCTGACCTACATAGACCCGTGCCTGGGGCAGGCTGCTAGGTGGTGTACAGGCCTGGCTGTTATCAGAGTAGATATCAATCAAATCGCCATTTGTACAGAGGGCACAAGTACCTTGAATGGCAGTTGTATTGGCATTGATGATGATGGGGGTGGCTTGGTTGCCATTGGCCCCAGTGGCCAGGCCGATGCCTTCAATCGCATTACAAAATATCTTATTATGGAAGTAATCCGGGCTTATGAAATTAGCATAAATCTCATTGCCTGACCCGGCATTGATTTGAATGCCATTGCCATTGTTATAGCCAATTATATTACCCCAGAATTCATTATTGGTGGAAGTAGCCCCATCTACAAAAATGCCCGCGGCCCCATTGGGAAGCGGATTAATGCCAACTAGGTCGGTTCCGATGAGATTTTCAGAGATGATATTGTTGAAAGCACCAATGAGGGCCAGGCCATCATCTCCATTTCCCGAAATCTGGTTGCCACGGATGGTAGAACTACCCGAATCAAAAAATTCGATGCCCCGCTGCCCATTGGTCAGGGCCGCGTTTCCTGCCAGATTGCTGCCAATTTGGTTGTTCAAAATCTGTAAATTATTTCCCAAAGAAAAAATCAAGATACCATTTCCCCCATTTGCCGAGATGACATTGTTTTCAATGGTAGAATTATCAATATAACCCAGGGCGATTCCGTCAAAAAGATTACCCAAATCCACATTGCCGCTGGCATCCGTGCCGATGCGGTTGTTGCGAATGTTTAGGTTGAGAATGCCCACATCTGCCGAACTAATCCCCGTATCATTGGCCGAAATAATATTCCCTTCTACTAGAATATTCTCAAAACCTTCAATATATATCCCGGTGCCATTGCCCCGGGCCAGCGTGCCGCCGCTATTCGTACCGATAAAATTGTTGATGATATTGATATCATCCACTACGGAAAGGGATATTCCGTACAGGGTATTACCAGAAATCACATTATTGCTAATATCCACGAAGCTGCTCCCCCCCCGAATGACAATGCCCTCGTTATTGGGAAAACTTCCCAACGTGTTTTCGTTGAAATCCAAGCCGATGATGCAATTGTCGATAAAAATATTAGTGCTCCCTTCAACCGATATCCCTATTGGGGTATGTCCGATAAGGCAGTTTAGGATATTCACATTGCTCGAGTTGTTCAGCAAAATGCCATACGAATTGATTTCGGCCTGGCTAAGCCCGTCTGTAAAAAAACCAAAGAAACTGTTTTGTATCAGCCCGCCCCCGATGGAGGCAACTCCTTGTACTTCCACACCGATGTCCACAAAATTGAAGACCATATTCAGTATCTGAAAATCAGCCCCATTAGTGGTAACGCGAATGGCACTACTGCCCGAATTGCTAATTTCTCCACCCTGAATGACTACATCAGGGGCATCTACTACCAGCATGGGCACTGGCCCCAGGCTTCCGCCATCTAGGGTAAACAAACCGGGGGCCGATTGAAAATCAATTGTTACGGTCTCTGTGATGGTGGGCAGAGGACTGATGGGGCTAAGCGTAACGGGATTGGTGGTAAATTCAATTACATCATCACCCGGGTTGGCATTGGCCTCCAGAAGGGCCTGGCGAAGGGAGCCTGGCCCACTGTTATTATTATTGGTAACCGTAAAGATTAAACCAACCCCAAACTCATAAGCCCCCCATATCCGGGTTGCCCACGCGAGCCCCACCGCGCTGGTCATTGCCTACTGAGGAAGCGACATTGGCCGCGTCAATACTGGGGCTGCTCACAATAGTAGCCAGGGTAGGGGTCAGACCGCCATTGTTGGCCAGTACATTGGTGCCAAACACATCATTATACACAAGCCCACCCACGATGTTGCCTGCCGTGATGCCCGTAAGCGTAGCCCCAGCCGCATTGCCAATCAGGTTATGCCCTTCGGCAGAGAAAAAAGTGCCTTGGAGCTCCGAAGGCGTATTGCCAATAAAAATGGAATTGCCAATGGTGGCCGAGGCTACATTAAAAATAGATTGGTTGAAGTTTTCGGCGAATGTACAGTGATTCACCGTCAGGTTGCCTTCATTATAAATGGCTCCCCCTTCATCCGAAGAATTTTGGTAAAAGGTAGAATTGGTAATGATTAGGGTAGAAGAAACGTCATTGTAAATGGCTCCCCCACCATCACCACTCAGGCCAACGGTTTGGTTCTGGGCAAAAGTGCAACGGTTGATTTCCAGTTCAGCAGTATTATAAATCGCCCCTCCCTGGGCAAAATTATTACCGGCAGAATTATTATCAAAATAGCAATCATTAAGACGCAAAAGGCCTTCATTGTAGATGGCTCCGCCAAAAATATTATCAAAAATATCACCATTGCTAAAGCCTAAGTGACGGATGGTAACGTTTGTTCCCGGGCCAAAATACATAAAGCGCATATCCGGAGCGGATATATTGTCTCTTATCAAAGCGGTACCATTTCCATTGATGATGAGCGTAGTACTGGTCTCAAGGTAAGCCGGAAAGGCATTGAGGTCTGCGCCAAAAGGAAAGTTATTGCTAGGTTCATCATTGAGCAAAATAAAATCAGCCGTACCGATGATGTTGATAGTGCTGTTTACACCGTCAGCATTGGCATTGATGATGGCCAGCCGAAGCTCGTCCACATCACCAGCCGGAACATTATAGACCTGGGCTTTTAGTACTGAAAGCCCGCCCAAAAGGCAATACAAACTCAAGAGGTATAACTTTTTCATAAAAAATGCAGGAGTAGATTGTTAGTTCAACGTGTGGTAAATGGTGTTGGCAGGGTTTGCCCGGAAAAAGTTTTTCATTTTTGGTTTTTAAGCCAATGATTTTGTGCGTAATTTGAGCCAAAATTTGGCATAAAGATAGAAAAAAACCGCCTTTGTAAAAACAAATTCGGCTTTGATTACACAAATAATTCGGGATCATCCATGAAATCTCTCATTTTATTAGGAAGCTTTTGCGCACTCCTGGCCCTGGGCGCCTGCGAAAATATCGAGGAAATTGCTTTTATCGAGTTTCGGGCTGAGTTTAGCGCGCCCCTAGTGGTACGGCAGGGCGAGCTGGTGCAGTTTCGACCGGGTTTGGGCACTACTGGCGCGCAAAGCTACCGATGGTATTTTGGGGATACCGAAAACAGCACCGCCCTGAGCGTAGCGCCTGATTTTGCTTATGATTCTATTGGGATGTTTATGGTAAAACTGGTGGTGGAAATCAACAAGACCAATGGTATTCAAAAAGACTCCCTGCAAAAGCTCATCTTCGTCTTGCCCAATCTCGAGACAACGGACAATCCCAATCAGGTCTTTGGCTTGCCCGAAACCGATGAACGCGGCTATGCATTTACCATCTTGCAGTCCACCGGCTTTGCCCTGGCGGGTCAGAGTGCCATTCGTGGGCTTTGGCTGGCCAAAACCAATGCTGACCTGAGCCTGGCCGAGGGCTGGCCCCGGATTTATGAAAACTTCGGCACCAGCACTATCCAGGCCCGGGCCATTCACGAAACCTTGGATGGCGGTCTGCTTGTGGCGGGTTTTTTTCAATATACGGCTAACGACAATGAGGCCTTTCTGCTCAAGACCGATGCCCTGGGAAATGAGCAATGGCGACGCATCATCAACTCTGATAAAGAAGAACGCTATGTGGCCATTGTAGAAGACCCCACCACGGGCGAATTGGTCATCGTGGGCACGGTCTTTACTTCTGGCCGGCCCGCCATCACCCTGGACCGCTACACTGCCGATGGCCAATTGATTCAGCCTATTGTCTTGCCGCGTGAGGTCTGCAATTCTTGTCTGGCCGAAACCGCCCGGCGCACCAATGATGGCGGCCTGGTCATCGGGGGCATGCAGGTGGACCGCCCGCTTATTCTTAAACTCGGTCCCACGCTCAATTTTGAAGGGCGTAGTATTCTCAACACCTTTGCGGGGCGCGCCCTGGGAGTAGCTCAGTTGCGCGATGGTCGCTATGCGCTGGTAGGCGAAGCCCGCCCCGGGGCCACCGACAGCACCAATGCCTTTGTGGCCAAGTTTGACATCATCGGCAATGTGGCTGCCTGGCAGCAACGCATTGTCTTGTATCAGGAAGCTTTGTTTGACATTTGGCAGGAGGAGGCCGACCCTGAGCAAGACCTGCGCCTAGTGGGCACACACCGAAGCCCGCTTTCCGGTGAAGATGTACTGCTGCTTCGGGTTGGCAATCGGGTGGGGAATATCAAGGAAGTCCGTCTTTTGGGAGGCATAGAAAATAGCAATGCCCGCCAGGCCATCCCCGCCCCGGATGGTAGCTTTACCCTCATTGGTACAACCGATGACGGGGCCACCTTGCAACGCAATATCTTGCTTTGGGGCATAGAGGCAGGATTTTGGCAGGAGTGAAGTCGCCTGGTAGGCCTAAACTTTTTTTTGCATTTTTTTTACCAAAATCGCAAAAATCCCGTTAATTGCACCGTAATTCAGTCTAATTACCACTCAATTTTTTAAAACGCATGAAATACTTAATCCAAGTACGTGTTTACACATTTGTTCTCCTAACGGGCCTGTTGCTTACAACAGCCTGCGGCGGTGGCGGCAAGGGCATCTCTGAAAAGCTGGTGCAAATCCCAAATGATGCGAGCTTTGTCATATCAATGGACTTTAAAGCCCTCACCAGCAAAGCTAAAAACTGGAAAGACGGACTGAGCAATTTTTACGAAAGCCTGGAGAGCGACCCTGATGCTCCCAGCCGTGAACTGGCTATGAAAATCCTTGATTCAGGCTTTGACCTCAAAGAAAAAGCTTACATTTTTGGGAAAGTAGGTGCCAAAAGCAAGGATTCTTACTTTGGGGTAACTTTCCTGCTCAACGACCCCGCCAAGCTCGAAAAGGCAATGGGTGAACTGAAAGATAAGCCCGAGGTGAAAAAAGACGGGGCTTTTAAATATATTTTTAATAAAAAGGGAGATGGTATCTTTGGCTGGAAAGGTAATACAGGGCTTTTGATTGGCGGCGAAGGCCTTAAAGAGGAAAAAGCCGCCCTGGCATTGTTCAAAAAAATGTTTGCCACCAAAGCCAGCGAAAGCCTGGGCGAAAAAAACGAATCTTTCCGCCAGGTCAATGGCAAAAGCTATGACATTGCGTTCTGGATTGACCAGCGCCGACTTAATGAAATCAACAAAGAAAGTATTGATGCCCTGGTGAGCGTTTCGCCTATTTTATCTGATTTGAGCCAGATATCCCTCTATACCACTGGGGGCATTAATTTCAATAACGGAGAGGTCTTGTTAGAAGGCCTTTCTATTCTTGACAAAGAAAAAAGTAAAAAATTTGAAGCCGTATTGCAAAACAGCATCCAAAGTGCTGTTGTCAAGGCATCACCCATCAAAAATCCTAGTGCGATGGTGGGCTTTGGCCTGGGGATGAAAGCCATCTATGAGCTGGTGAAAAATGAAGAAAGCATTAAGCAAATGAATGATAACTTGCAGATGTTTGACCTCACCGCCAAAGATATGTTTGAGATGCTAAGTGGCGATTTCTTTCTTAGCACTGCTGACTTGAAAGTAAACAGCTTTTTTCGTGAGCCGGAGACAGAATTTGTGCTCTCAATAGGCATCGCCAACGAAAAAACACTCGACAAACTGCTGGATAAATTGGCTACGCTACAAGTGCTAAAAAAACAAGGGGATTATTTTGCTGTGCAAGGGCCTGGCAATGTGGTAGTGGCCAAGAAAGATAAAGCCCTTCACTTTACACTCACCAAATCTCTGATGGACAATATCTTGAGTGGCCGGGGTGGTTTAGGCAGTGATTTTCAAAAAATGGCCAATGGCAATAGCTTTCTTTTTTATATGAACATCCCGGAAATCTACGGACAGGTTGAAGTAGTTACTGGTGGCGACCCGGTTTTCAAAAAAGAAATTATCCCCCAAATGGTGGCAGTTTCTATTGATGCCAAGCCCATCAATAATAACCAGACTCAAAGCACCCTCAAGATTACCTTCACAGACAAAAGCCAGAATTCCCTGGCCATCATCGGCGAAATGATTAAAAAGGCGCAGCGTCAGAACGCGCCCGTGAGTATGCGAAATTGATAGTGAGTATTTATCAGTGAGCAGTTGATAGCGAGTAGGGTGTACCCGATGCATTGTCAACTGCTCTCTGTTTTTATTCCCTGCTCCCTGTCCCTTTGTTCACTGCCCCTGTCCACTGTTCAAGCCAGTTCGGGAAAAAGAAGCCGAATTTTTTCTACAAGCACTTCATTGATGCGCCGATATGATTCGTGGGTCCAGCCAGCAATATGAGGTGTTAAAATCACATTATTTGCTTGCCGCAAAAATTCAAAATTATCCTTTTGTTCGGGGGTGAAAGCGGCCAGCTTTTCATTTTCCAATACATCTAGGGCGGCGCCAATCACTTTTTTGGTTTCGAGAGCGTGTCGCAGGGCATCGAGGCGCAGAATTTCGCCGCGGGAGGTATTTATCAGCACAATGGGCTTTCGGAAATGGTTCAGATAGGTTTCATCGATCATGCCCCGGGTTTCATTTGTGAGCGGAACGTGGAAGGTCATCATATCACATTGGTCAAAAATTTCCTCCATTTCCGCCTCGCGGGCATAGGTCGGCGTTTGGAAGGTACCCATTTTATATTTGTCATAGACCAGCACCTGGCAATCAAAGCCTGCCAGGCGGCGCACCACCTGCTGCCCGATATTGCCATATCCGATTACGCCAATCTTTTTTTCTCTTAGTTCTATTCCTCGGTTCCCCTCTCTATCCCAGACATAGTTTTTGACCTCCGCATTGCTTTTGGTAATGTTATGCAAAAAACTCAGTAATGCACCCAGGGTATATTCGGCAACGGCATCGCGGTTTCCTTCGGGAGCATTAAAGACCTGTATCTGGTAATCGGCGGCGGCCTCCATATCAATAATATCAACGCCTGAGCCTGCACGTCCAATAAATTTGAGACGTTTGGCTTGAGAGAGCAGAGAACGGTCGAGTTTAAGCTTGCCGCGTACAATGAGGCCTTCATAATGGGGCAATCGGGCCAATACTTCCTCCTGTTTCAGCTCTGGTTGATAATCTGGTTCTAGGCCCATTTCTTGCAACATGGGCATCAGTGTAGGATGCATAGGGTCAATAATGAGAACAGAAAAAGCCATGTAAATCTGGATAAGTAGTAAGTGATACGGAATAAAAGACTTTTTTATAACTGACTGCTTTTCAGTTTATTTTATAGATAGCATTTGAGAAAAACTGGCCTCCTCCTCTTTCTTTGGGGTTTAAATGTTAGAATTTAAACAAAAGATGTGCTACGGTAAAATATACCGCCAGCCCTAACAAATCGTTGGCAGTGGTTATAAAAGGCCCGGAAGCCACAGCCGGATTGATATGCATTTTATCCAAAATAAGCGGGGTGATAGTGCCCATGATAGAGGCCAGTATGACCACAAAAAAAAGCGCAATGGATACCGTGATGGCCAATTGCACACTTACTTCTAGTACAAATGAAAAGGCAAAAACAACCAGCCCTATCACCAAACCATTGATGATGGCGACCGCAATGACTTTTCCCATTCTTAACAAAAAATTGCCGCGCATAAAAGAAGATTTATTGGCCAGGCTCTGTAAGATAATGGACGAAGATTGTATGCCAACGTTGCCTCCTGTGGCGGTAATAAGCGGAATAAAAAAAGCCATTGCCGGTAGAAGTGCCAAATCTGCTTCAAAAAAGCCGATGAACCGCGCCCCCAGCAAGCCGCCGGCCATTCCTACAATGAGCCAGGGCAGTCGGGCCCGTGTCAGGGCAAAAATACTGTCATCTTCTTCCACATCTTCCGAAATACCGGCCATCAATTGGCGGTCCAGGTCAGCTTTTTCGGTAATGACATCCACCACATCATCAATGGTAATGCGCCCCATGAGTTCGCCCCGGGCATTGACTACCGGCACGGCTTCCAGGTCATATTTTTGCATAATCTCTGCCACATCTTCCTGGTCTTCGTAGGTTTTGACCGCCAGCAGGTCGTCTTCATAAATATCAGCAATACGGGTTTGGTCGCTGGCCAGGATGATTTTCTTGAGCGAAACCCGGCCCAAGAGGAGGTTGTGCTCATCCACCACATAAAGGGAGTAAATTTTTTCTACTTCTTCGGCCTGGCGGCGAATTTCTTCAATAGCCTGTACGACCGTCCAGTTTACATTGGCCCGGATGAGTTCTTTGGCCATTAGCCCGCCGGCACTGTCTTCTTCATAGCGCAAAAGGTCATTAATATCGCGGGCCACTTCCAATTCAGTAAAGGCCAGAATTTCTTCCCTGGTTTTGAGAGGCATTTCATTGAGCAAGTCCGCCGCATCATCCGAGTCCATGTGATTAATCCAGCGGGCTGTTTGGGCGGGGCTAAAGTTGCGCAAAAATTCCTGGCGGGTATCTTCGTCAAGATTGGCCACAATTTCGGCGATTGTTTCATCATCCAGCAAATGAAAGACAAAAACACAATCATCCGTGTCTAGCTCATACAAAATCGCCGAAAGGTCTTCGGCGCGTACAGGTTCCAGCATCGCTTTTACTTTTTCGTCGGCGCGCTGGGCGATGGCTTCTTTGAGCGATTCGTAAAAATCAAGGCTAATCTCGAGGGACATACGCATCTATTGGATTTTAGCGGTCATTGCAAGGCAACTAGCTTGGTTAAAATAAAATCATTGTCCCTGAACAATCGTTTGGACGCAAAAACAGCCTGTGGCTTGTGTGCGTCAACGAAAAAAGAGAAGAATGAGCCCGCTTTTTGAAAGCTACTCAAAAATAAGGCATTTTCGCCAAAGCTTTCTATCTTAGGGGGTATGAAAATAATAACTTTATTGATAGGGGGAGTTCTCCTCCTCTTAGGGGCTTGTAAGCAAAATTCTGCCACTTTGACTACAAAACAAACAAAGGCCGGGGTGATGCCGGAAGCCCAAAAAAAGGGGCGGATGTCTTATCCGGCTTTAGACAGCCTGCAAGAGGTGCAAATTGCCGGGCATTGGGTCAGTATTGTATCGCCCGAGGCTGTCAAGGGCAATATATTGGTGCTGCCGGGATGGAATTTTCCGCGCCAGGATTGGTGCCAGCAGTCTTCGCTCTGCCGCGAAGCCCTGAGCCGGGGCTACCGGCTTATCTTGCCCGAAATGGGCAAAAGCGTATATTCGGAACGCTTTTTTCCCGAAACCAGAGCCGACTGGAAGGTCTTCCCCAATCGGGCCTGGCTTACGGAGCAAATGATTCCTTACCTGCAAGATTCTTTGGGTGTGATGCGCCCGGCGCAAGCCAACTATGTCCTGGGGCTCTCAACCGGAGGCCGGGGGGTGGCTTTGTTGTTATTGGCCCGTCCCGGGCTCTGGAAGGCCGGGGCGGCTTTGTCGGGCGATTTTGACCAAACCCAAATGCCGCAAGACCGACTTATGATTGGCTACTATGGCCCTATGGCCCAATTTCCTGAACGCTGGCAAGGCACCGACAATCCCACCCGGCAGGCGCATCTCTTCAAAACACCTCTTTACCTGGGGCACGGACGGCAGGACAAAGTAGTGCCCGTATCGCAAACCGAAATCTTTTATCAGGCCTTGAAAAAAGCCCAGCCTGGCCTCAAAGTGAAACTCCACCTGACCGAGGCCCAGCACGATTATGCTTATTGGGACTCGGAAGTAAAAAACATGCTGGACTTTTTGCCGAGTTTGACTAGACAGGTCGCGAGCCCAGGGGGCGGCATGAGCCTGTTTCTTCCTTCAATACGAAAAACGCTCCCTGGCTATTTTTTTCTTTAACAAAGAAGCCGTGGGGCAAAAGGAAAGAAAAAGCGGGTTTTGCAACTCTGGCCTTTAATTGTAATTTTGCATCTGCATAAAGCACACCCGAAGCTTTGCGCCCGCAACACATTCATAAAAGCCCTTTTATTCCTGAGAAACTATGTTTGAAAGTCTGGTAAGCCGTATTGACCAAGCCATCAAAACCCTCAAAGGCAAACACAAGATTACCGAAATCAATGTGGCGGCCACCGTGAAGGAGATTCGTAGAGCATTGGTCGATGCCGACGTAAATTATAAAGTGGCCAAAGAAGTAACCGATCGTATCAAAGATGAAGCCCTGGGCCGAAAAGTGCTCATTGATGTCAATCCAGGCCAGCTTCTAGTCAAAATTGTAGAAGATGAGCTGACCCAGCTAATGGGGGGCGATAAAACCGATGTGCGTCTGGAAGGAAAGCCCGCCGTTATTCTGATGTCAGGTCTGCAGGGTTCGGGCAAAACCACTTTTTCGGGCAAACTGGCCCGGTTTTTCAAAAAGCAGAACCGCCAGGTCTTATTGGTGGCTTGCGACGTGTATCGCCCGGCGGCTATCAATCAGCTTCAAGTTGTGGGCGAACAGGTAGGCGTGGAAGTATATGCCGAACCCGAAAATAAAAATCCCGTTGAGATTGCCCTCCACGGGATTCAAAAAGCCAAAACCCTCAATTGCCAGATAGTCATCATTGATACAGCCGGCCGCCTGGCCATTGATGAAGAAATGATGGCCGAAATCGCCAAAATCAAAGTCGCGGTCAATCCCAGCGAAACGCTTTTTGTGGTGGATGCAATGACGGGCCAGGATGCCGTCAATACTGCTAAGGCTTTCAATGAAAGGCTTAATTTTGATGGAGTAGTGCTCACCAAACTTGACGGAGACACCCGGGGTGGGGCCGCCCTTTCTATCAAAGCCGTGGTAGAGAAGCCCATTAAGTTTATCGGAACGGGCGAAAAGTTAGATGCCATCGACATTTTTTATCCCAACCGAATGGCTCGCCGGATATTGGACATGGGCGATGTGGTGGGAATAGTTGAAAAAGCCCAACAGGCCTTTGACGAAGAGGAAAGTCGCCGCCTGGCTCTCAAGCTCCGCCAAAATAAATTTGACCTGGCCGATTTTCTCTCCCAGATTCAGCAAATCAAGAAAATGGGAAATATCAAAGACCTGCTTTCTATGCTTCCTGGTATGGGCAAGATGATGAAAAATCAGGAAATCGACGAGAATGCCCTTACGCCCCTGGAGGCCATGATACAATCTATGACTCCACACGAGCGCGAAAACCCCCAAATTTTGGATGCCAACCGTAAAAAACGTATCGCCAAAGGCAGCGGTACTACTGTGGCCGACATCAATAAGCTTCTTAAACAATTTGGCGAAATGCAAAAAATGATAAAGAAGATGAACCAAATGGGCGGCAAAAACCCAAAAGCTATGGCCAATATGCTGCGTAAAAATTAAGAAATCTTTGAACTGGCAAGCCTGGCATTCGGGTAATTTCATTCTTAAGCCAAACTTGCGGTAAGATTATTGCGTTAGAAAGGTTATTACTTATGTTTTCAAATATAGATTAGTATGCTTTCACCTCGCTCCTTTTTACTGCTTACAGGTATTTTATACTTATCCCTTTCCGCCTGTAGCAAGCGGTCTCAATGTCCGGCTTATATGGATTTTCAGGGCGGAACCCTCAGCGTGCAAGATACCGAAGGAGCCACTCCGGACGAAGTGCGCAAGCAAAGCCAAAAGTTGCTGGAATCCCAGGATTTTTACATCGTGGTCAAAAGGGATAAAAAAACGGGCCTCGTCCAGTCTAAAAAGAAGGTAAAAAAAGGCAAAAACAATACCCGTACCCACAAAGGCTTTCAATATGACCCCCGCACCATGCAGGGCGTTAAATAAATAAGATAGGGGAGATAATTCACTATAAATCAAAAAGGTATGCCTGTTGCACTGGCTTTGTTTCTTTTATTCGTGATGGGAGGGGCCTGGTGGGCTAACCCGGCCTTGGCACAAGTTGAAAAAAAAGAACCAGACCCTACCAGCCAGTACAGAGGCACAGAATACGAAAGAAAAAAAGGCTATCAAGGCACCAATGAGGTGGTCAATCCCGAGCGCCGTGTCAAAACCAAACGCGAGCAAAAAGAAGATGCCAGCATGGTGGCCAGCTACTCGGGCCAGATAAAATACAAAGACCTAAAATTGGCCAAGGCCAAAAGTTCACAAAAATTTGCGGAATACTCGGGCAGTATTCCCCTGCGGAAAGTGCGCCGTATGGAAGAAAGAAGAGAAATCAGCAATGACAACCAGGCACGCTACTCCGGAAATGTTCCATTTATAGACTTTAAAGCCCGCCGCCAGCAAATGGCGAGCAAGATGGCCCGGTTTCGTGGCCCGGTGGCCATCCGCATCAAAAAGAAACCCAAGGGCTCCAGTCTGGCCAATTATCGGGGCGCGCCCAACCAAAACCGTCGCCCAGCCAATTATAACCGCAGCAACCTTCGCTCTGGGCGCAAGGTCAAAAAAGAAGATCTCCCCAATTATGCCAAAACCCCCCGCCGCAAACTACGCTACGATTCGCGCGAAGTCAAAATGTGGCGCGAAGGTGGCGACATCCTCCCCAAAGTACAGGAGCGAAAATTGCCCAAACCCAGCAAAAAAGCAAAATCGCACGAGACCGAAACCGAAATGCCTGCCGAACAGCCATAAAGCGGCCTAATCTCCTTTTTATTTCTCTCCTCTGACTGCCAAGACAGCGAGCCGCTTTCCAAATAGCGGCTGTCAATCTTTTTGTCTTAATTTTGAGGCAAAAATCGCCCGATACGTATGAACCCCGAAAGTATTTTGCTTGCCCAAATTGAAGAAGCACTTCTCAATCTGTATAACTATACTGCCGAACACCTTGCGCTCCAGCCAACTGCCAAAGATTTTGAAGGCTCTCATACCCTCGTCGTATTTCCCTTTACCAAAACCCTGCGCCGCAAGCCCGAAGAAATCGGTCAGCAAATTGGCGAATACCTGCGCCAAAAAGGCAACCTGGTCGCAGATTTCAATGTAGTAAAAGGCTTTCTCAATCTAAGTCTGCACGATGCGGTCTGGAAAGATTGGTTTGCACAAACGCTGGCAAGCCATTGGGGCCAGTCGGTTTCTAAACATCAAAAGGTGATGGTAGAGTTTGCTTCCCCCAACACCAATAAGCCCCTGCACTTGGGGCATTTGCGCAATATCTTTTTGGGCGATTCGCTGGCCCGTATTTTAGCCGGGGCGGGCTATGAGGTTATCAAAACCAATTTGGTCAACGACCGGGGTATTCATATTTGCAAATCTATGGTGGCATATCAACACTTTGGCCAGGGCGAACAGCCTTCGGCCCAGCTCAAAGGCGACCACCTGGTGGGCAAATATTATGTGCTTTGGGACAAAACCTACAAAGAACAGGTAAACCAGCTAAAAAGCGAAGGAAGAGAAGAAAAAATGGCCCTCGCCGAGGCCCCCCATTTTAAAGGAAGCTCAGCAAACCCTCCTCAAATGGGAGGCCAATGAGCCCTTAACCCGGGCATTGTGGCAAAAAATGAACCAATGGGTTTATGAAGGTTTTGCCGAAACCTTTCAAAAAATTGGGATTCAATTTGATAAAACCTACTACGAATCCAATACCTACCTGCTGGGCAAAGATATGATAGAAGAAGGCCTGGCCCGGGGGGTCTTTTACCGGGCCGAAGATGGCTCCGTCTGGATTGATTTGGAAGATGTCCAATTGGATAAGAAGCTAGTCCTTCGCTCCGACGGCACTTCGGTTTATATGACGCAGGACCTGGGCACGGCCGATTTGAAATACCAGGATTTTGGCCTGGATAAATCTATCTATGTGGTGGGCAATGAGCAGGATTACCATTTTCAGGTTTTGTTCGCGATTTTGAAAAAACTGGGCCGCTCTTATGCCGAAGGCTTGTATCACCTCAGCTATGGGATGGTTGATTTGCCTTCGGGCAAGATGAAATCAAGGGAAGGAACAGTGGTAGATGCCGATGATTTGTTCAATAACATGCTGGAAATTGCCCGGGCCAAGACCGAAGAAGTGGGCAAGATTGAGGATTTGAGTGAAGCAGAAAAAGCAAAACTTCACCACACCATCGCCATTGGGGCCTTGAAATACTACCTGCTCAAAGTAGAACCTAAAAAACGCATGCTTTTCAATCCTGAGGAATCGGTCGATTTTGAAGGAGATGCCGGCCCATTTATCCAATACAATTATGCCCGAATCCAGTCTATGTTGCGCAAAGCCCGGCAACAATCTTTTGCCTGGGAACCACCGATGTACGAAAACTACCCGGTGTTGCAAAACAGCGAAATAGAATTGATTGCTTTATTGATTCAGTTTCCGGCCAAATTACAAGAAGCGGCCCAAAAATACGCCCCTTCGCTATTGGCCCAGTATGCGTACGAAATCGCCCGTGCCTTTAGTAAATTTTACAACGAATGCCGGGTTTTGACCGCCGAAACCGAAGCCGCCCGGAGCTTCCGACTGGCCCTCTCTGAAAAAACGGCCCAAATCTTGGCCAATATTTTTTCTTTTCTGGGAATTGCCATGCCCGAGCAGATGTAAGAGTTTGTCAATTTCAGGTACTTAAGGAAAAACTTTGATAAGCTGCGGATTTTTCAAATCTAATCCGTACACATCACCCAGGCTGAGCCAGGCGAAGTTTTCCAAGCGATTGAGGCCTGTCCAGGGGCCTCCCGATAATTTGTACTGAGATTTTTTGAGCAGCTCGCCGTCAAAAGCCCGAAACAGTTGCACACGAATCTTTTGGTTTGCATCTTGTTCCAGCAAGACCAGGCTTTGCTCGTCTAGCCAGGCTGCCCAATCAATTTGAAGCGCCTTAGTTTGATAGGGGCTTTCACTGTTTAGGAGATACTTCCAACGTATCTTCCCTGTATTTTTGGCCATCATCCAAAGCTCATTGCGGCTCGAGCCTCTTCGCCGGCGAGCATTAAGAAGTAAAAAATCACGGTTGGTATCCACAATGCTCAATTCATAATCTTCTTCCTTTAACCATTCCTGCAACTGACCATTTTGAAGATTGATTCTGTATAAAACCTGGCCTCCCCGAACATTTGAAAGCAGGAGATAATAAAAATCTCCTTCCTGATGCCACCACTCTTCCGGGTGCAAAGCCCGGACGGAAGGCAACAGCGGTATTTCACAACCTGCGGGCAGCGCAATTTCCCACTGCAAGCGGAGCTTATTTTCTTTCAAAATATTCAGGAGGCGAAGTTGAAAGGAAGCATTTGCCCCAACCTTTTGGGCAAAATAAGCCAATTGCGTTCTCTGGCGAAGATGAGGGCTATTGGGCAGGTAGTTTTCTAAGGGCCATTCCTGCAAAACCCGTCCGGTTTGGATGTCAAATTCACGATAAAATGCTTTTCCCTGAACCAGGTCTTTAAGCCCCACGCGGTTTTGGTAAACATAAAAGCTCTCCCCCTCTGAGCGGATTTGTTGCACCCGCACCTGCCATTTGGCTTTTCCTGTTTGGGTATGAAAGGCTTGCAGGTATTGGTCTTGGCCTAAGACCAGCACCGTTTTAAAATCTAAGGAAACTTGTAGGCACTGCCGGCAAAGGGGATTGAGCACATCCCGGAGTGGGGCTTGCCATTCTTTCTCACCCGTGCGCAGTTTCCAGGCATATAATTGGTTTTTGACACTAAAGAAAAGTTGGGAGTAAGTAGTAGTGAGGGCTAGTTGTTCTCTGGCCAGGCCATCACTTTGGGGCAAGGGTTTTTCCCAGCGTCGTTCGTAAGGTTCAGTTTGTAAATAAGAAAACCAAAGTGGGCGGACTTGTGGGGGGGCATCAGTTTTAAGTACATTCCGTAGAGAGATGGCACCATCGAGACGGTTGAGCACCAGTAAATCGGCCTGGCGGGCATTTTGTGAATTGGGAATTAAATGAACTGGGCCTTGCGCTTTGCGCCGGTCAATCAGATTACTTTTTCGTAGCTTTTCGGCCCAATCGGGCAATTTTACAAAACCAGGCAAGAGCACGAAGGCCAGCACCACCAAAATCAAGACCGAAACCACCAGATTGATGAGGGCCGCGCAACCTTTGCCAATTTTTTCGGGGCTTTGGCTCATATCATAAAAAGGCAAGGGGGCGAAGGAATTTGCTTAAAAAAAGCCCACCAAGACCGCTCTGGTGGGCTTAGGCAAAAATTAAAGTCCAAAAGCCTTTTTCACGGCTTCGACATAATCCAGTTTTTCCCAAGTAAAAAATTCAACGGGCTTTTTGATTTTACGGCGGATTTCCCGACGTTCGTTTTCATCCTCGATAATCTCAACCGGCAATAAATCTATTTCCTGGGTATAGCTTTCGCGCCCCATGTGGCCATAGGCCGCCGTGGCCGAAAAGATAGGGCTTTTGAGTCCAAGCCGTTCTACAATGGCTTTGGGGCGCATATCAAAAATTTCATTCAGCTTATGGGCAATCTCTACATCCGAAAGGCCTACTTTGGCCGTTCCGTAGGTATTGACATTGAGCGATACGGGCCGGGAAACGCCAATGGCATAGGCTACCTGGACCAGAATCTCATCACAAACACCAGCAGCCACAACATTTTTGGCGATGTGGCGTGTGGCATAGGCGGCACTCCGGTCCACTTTGGAAGAATCTTTGCCTGAGAAGGCTCCCCCGCCGTGAGCACCTTTGCCCCCGTAGGTATCCACAATGATTTTGCGCCCCGTCAATCCGGCATCCCCATGGGGGCCACCAATCACAAATTTGCCCGTAGGATTGATGTGATAGACCGTTTCGGCATCCCGCAATTCCGCCGGAATCACCCTCGGAATCACGATTGCAAGCATATCATCATAAATCTTTTGCAACATTGTAGTATCTTCGGCAAAAGCATCGTGCTGAGTAGAAATGACGATGGTATGTACCCGCTTGGGCAGGTTATTGTCCCCATATTGAATGGTAACCTGGGCTTTGGCATCCGGGCGAAGGTAGGGCATCAAATGACTTTCTTCTTTACGAATACGGGCCAGCTCTTTGACAAGACGATGCGAGAAAGCCAGGGCCATCGGCATATATTCTGGAGTTTCGGTGGTGGCATAGCCAAACATCATGCCCTGGTCGCCCGCGCCCTGCTCTTTGTCCAGGCCTTTGCCCTCATCTACCCCCTGGGCAATATCAGGCGACTGGCTATGCAAGCAAACCATCACGCCGCAGGATTCGGCGTCAAATTGATAATCAGGATGGGTATAGCCAATTTTGCGAATGGTTTCGCGGACAATATCCGGGATTTCGACATAGGCCTTAGTGGTGATTTCACCCGCCACTACCACCTGACCCGTGGTAACCAGGGTTTCACAGGCCACCCGCGAGTCAGGGTCCTGGGAGAGCATGGCATCCAGGATGGCATCAGAAATTTGGTCAGAAATTTTGTCGGGATGTCCTTCCGAAACCGATTCAGAGGTAAATAGATAAGCCATTTTTTGAGAATTTCGCGCTTTTAATTAAAAATGCTTCTTAAAAATTGAAAATGCAGCGACAAAAATAGGCGAAATCTTTACAAAAAAATAAACTTAGCCACAAAAAGCCGGGGTAGCGGCCAAATTACCCCTATTAATCCGTAGAAGCACCAGTGGCCAAGACCTCAAATTCTACCCTTCGGTTTTTGATGCGGCCGTATTCGGTTTTGTTGGAGAGTATGGGCCGCGAAGAGCCAAAGCCTTCTATTTCTACTCGTTCCGACTGGATGCCTTTTTTGCTGAGGTAGTTCTTAACGGCCTCGGCCCTTCGAATAGCCAGGGCTTCATTGTCGGCCTCCGAAGCCCCGATATTGCAAGTGTGGCCAGCCAGCTTGATGCGAATGCCTTTAAACTTACTCATGATGCCCGCCATTTCATCCAGCAAAGCGGCCGTGGCTTTGTTGATATCGTCACTGATGTAATAGAAAAAGGCTTTTCTTTTAAATATCACTAAATCATTATCGTTCGGAATGAGCAATACATCTGAATCTCGGGGAATGAACTCAATATTAATGGTATCTACCGAAATTACCTCCTGTTTTTGGATGGTAGCCACAAGGGTAAAGATGCTGTCGCCAACCGGGCTTTTTACCTCCAGGCGGGTGGTGTCCAGAATTATCTCATTTAAGTCTTTGGGTGGGCCTTCGCTCAGGCATTTTTTTCCAAATTTAAAGCCCAGGGAAAGCTCTATGGCCCCGCCATCCAGCTCTTTTTGTTTGCCAAAAGCACCTAAATCATAACTAAAACCAACCGAAAACTTGGGTTGATTTACTTCCATACCAATTGCCAGGTCTGTATTGCTATCATACCAGAGGCCCAGCCCTATGCTACCTTCTCCCACAAAACCCTCTCCACTGCCAAAAAGATAGTAGGCCATTGGTCCAAACCGAATCTCATTACTTCCCTCCACTTGCACCCAGCGGAGGTTGGGCTGGAGGATAAATTTATCCTGTAAATAAAAACTATAACCACCTACTACACTAAACTGAAACGGCAGGGGGGTATTCTCAGAAAAAAGGCTACATTCGGCTGATTGATGTTTTGAATGCTAAAGCCCAAATAGGCTTTTGGAAAGCCACACAAATCGGTCCATGACACGGCCACTCCGGCATTAAACAAAGGAAAGCCACGACTGGCATTGAATAATTCGCTGGTTAAGTAAGATTCACCCAAACCCAGGGCTTGTTCAAAGGTTTGCCCATTCCATTGGCTGCCCGAAGTCAGCACATCGGGGTTGACGCGGCGCTGGAAAAAACCTGCCTGAAGCCCCAGACTCACTATCGGTTGATAGCGGCGCGTCGCCTGCCCCCCAATATAAAGGTTGTAAGCCCCAGTAAGAAGCCCTCCCGTAGTGCTGAGCAAACCACCTTCGCCCGTACGGTCCTGCATGAAGGATAGGCCAAAAGCGGCTACCCTTTTGTTTTGTTGTTTTATCCAGGGATATATCAGAGAAGCCATTGGGGTCTCGAAAGAAGCACCCGAAGCAATGAACTGCCTGCGATAGTTGAATTGCACTTGAATTTGATTACTCATCCCAATCAAGGCGGGATTGGTCTGAATCAGGGCTTGCTGAAATTGGGTAAATTGGGCATTTTGTGCCTGCACACTTTGCCAGGAAAGTGGGCCAAAAACAAAAATTAGCCCCCAACCCACCAAAAAAAATATAAACCAGGATTTATTCATACTTCAAAAATCAAGGCCAGACTAACGTAACAGCACCAGGCTGCCCGTTTTCTGACCATTGAAAGTAACTTCTTTGTCATTGATAAAGCGTCCGCTCAAAGACCATACGTATCCACCACTAGGCTGTGCTTTGCCCTGGTAGGTTCCATCCCAGCCAATGGTGTCTCCGGCTGCATTGCCTTCCACCCAGTCTCTGGTCTCAAATAATAGCTGGCCCAAACGGTCAAATATGCGGAGTGTAAGCGATTTAATGCCTACGCCATAGACCTGAAACCGGTCGTTGTTGGCATCGCCATTGGGGCTAAACATATTGGGTACAAATACTTCCAAGTCAACGGCTTCCACAAAAACCGTAAGTATAACAAAGCAATTGCGGTCATTGGTAATCCTGACACTTAGCCATTGACTTTCCAAGTCATAGGCCGAAAAGTCTAACACGGGATTTGTACCAAGAATATTGCCATTACTATCCTGCCATTCAAAAAATACGGCATCCGTAGCACTTGCTTCCAGCGTGAGGGGGTCGCCGCGCCCAATCAAGATGGTATCATTGACTACCTGAATGCTGCTCAAGAGGGCGGCATCGGTGATTTCTTTTAACGCCTCCTCCACCTCATAGGCATAGTCCTGGCTGCAGCCGCCCACATCTCTGACCGTAACCCGGTAGGTGCCCTGGGTCAGGGCGCTCAGGTCTTGAGTACTGGCACTAAATCCAGGGTCGCCATCTTTTGTCCAGGTAAAGGTATAAGGGGTGTAAAGCGGGTCTAAGGTCAAGGTTATACGCCCCGATGGAGAATCACCCGAAGCCACACAACTATCGGCGTCGGTTACCAATCCATCCGCCTGCCAGGGCAAAACGCCTGGGTTGACATTGACCACTACCTCCTGGCGAGGCCCTTCACAGCCTGCCGCATTGAGGGCCGAAACCCAAAAACTGGTCGTGCTGGTGATGCCCGATTGAGTGATGCTCGCCCCGTTTGCGAAGGGAGTGGGCTCCGAATCGGATACATACCAATTGTAGTCCGTAGCACTGGGTTCAGATGCCGATAAATCAACATCCAAAGAGGTGTCGCACAAAAAGCGGTCTTGAACAGCAGGCAGCCCGGGCGAGGTTTGCACATCTACATTAAAGACAAGGGCCGCCCGGCTGCAGTTTTGGGGGGTGGTTTCTACCAGGTTCACCGTGCCCGCTCCCGCCGTGTTCCAGGTTACAACCAGTTCATTCGGATTAGCACCCGCTACACCCACGCCGCCAGTAACAACCCAGTCGTAATCATTGGCCGGGTCAAAAGGCAGGGCAGTGGTATAGGTGTGTGTTTCGCCCACACATACCAAAGCCGGCCCGGTGATTTCGGGGGAAGGCAATGGATTGAGGGTAACCGAAAAACTGCCTGCATCGAGTGGGATGGGAGTGGTCGCCTCACAATCCGTACCTTCCACCTGAATAGTTACGAGCAGATAGGTAGGGTCGGCAATCATTTCGTTCCAATCTACTTCTATCTGATTGCTGCCTTGGCCACTAAGAATAGTGCCCGCCCCGACAATCTGCCAGTTATATAGGTAAGTCTGGCCTGCTGGTGGCAGGCTGGTGGTATAGGTGGCGGTTTCTCCGGCGCAAAGATTTTGATTGCCAGCAATGCTGGGGTTTGGGGCGGCAATCAGGCTTACGTCTAGCACGGTCGTTTGCGTACAGGCATTGCCATCAGTTTGCAGCACACTCACCTGTCCGGTAGTACCACTGGCCCAGGTAACCAAAACTTCCTGAGATCCCTGACCAGTAAAGGATACTGCCCCGGTAATTGTCCAGAAATAGGTGTCAGTATTCGGGCCGCTTACGGCATATAGCACATCTGCATCTCCCTGGCACACAACGCTGGCCCCTGTGATAGCGGGCTCGGGCAAGGCATTAAAGCTAATATCTTGGCTAGCCGTAAAATTACAACCTGTGGCTGGGTCGGTTTCCGTAAGCTCTATTCGCCCATTGGGGGCATTTTCATCCCAGGTAACAGAGATGGCATTGCTGCCCTGGCCGCCGATGAGCACGCCATTGATTACATTCCAAACCAGGGTATTGCTCGTGGCCCCTACAGTGTAAGTTTCTGTGCTGGCTTCGCAAATCACAAAATTTCCTGCAATGACCGGAGCCGGTACGCTACCTACTTCTACGTCAAATTGTTGCACTGCCTGGCAACTGGTGGCGGCAATGGTCTCGGTAAGTTCCAGTGTGAAAGTACCTGGAGCAGTCCATTCCACAGTAATTTGAGCCTGGTCGCTTGGGGAAGTAATTATGCCGCCTCCCGATATAGTCCAGGCATAACTATGGCCTGCCGTAGCATTGGTTTGATAATTCTCAACATCCCCAACACAGGCAATTGCTTCACCACTCACCACCAGAACAGGCAGGGGATTGACCGTTACATTGAAGATGGCCGAGGTAGCCGGGCAGTCGAGCGTGCCAAAGGGCCGGGTTTCTTCCACACTTACCTCCCCGGGCCCATTGCTATTCCAGGTAACGGTGATTTGATTGCTTCCCTGTCCGGTGGTGATGCTACCATTGGCCGAGACCGTCCAGTTGTAGTCATTAGAGACATTGTTGGGGGTGGAATAGATGGCCGTTTGTCCGGCGCAGACATTATCGGGCCCGCTGACCACGGGGCTAGGCAGGGGATTGACCGTTACGTTGAAGATGGCCGAGGTAGCCGGGCAGTCGAGCGTACCAAAGGGCTGGGTTTCTTCCACACTTACCTCCCCGGGCCCATTGCTATTCCAGGTAACGGTGATTTGATTGCTTCCCTGTCCGGTGGTGATGCTGCCATTGGCCGAGACCGTCCAGTTGTAGTCATTAGAGACATTGTTGGGGGTGGAATAGATGGCCGTTTGTCCGGCGCAGACATTATCGGGCCCGCTGACCACCGGGGTAGGCACTGGATTGACCGTTACGTTGAGGGTAGGCGAGGTTTGCGCACAAGTAGTGGTCGGATTGCTTTCCAAAACCGAAAGGCTACCTGTGGTTTGCCATTCAACCGTAATTTCGTGGGTATTGCCTCCGGTGATGATAGTCCCTCCGGTAATAGTCCAGGCATACGTATTGCCCGGCACAAGGGGGGTATTATACACAATAGGGCTGTCCTCGCAAACATTGTCTAAGCCCGAAATCAAAGGGGTAGGCTTCGGATTGATGGTTTCGTTAAACAGGGGTGCATTGTTGTCGCATCCTTGCCCATTAGTTTCAATCAGGGTGATGGTTCCGCCTCCGGGGGCCATCCACATCACATTGATTTGATGGCGATTTTGTGCCGAAACCGTTGGACTATTTTCGGGCACTATCAATCCGCCTGTAACAGTCCAAGCGTAATTGTTGCCGTTATTGAGGGTGCTTTGATAAGAAACGGTTTCGCCTTCGCAAGCCTGCCCGCCAGCACTAATGACTGGATTAGGGACAGGGTTAATATTGGCACGAATGAGAATGGTATCCGAAGGGCAGCCGTTTTTATTCAGCAATACATAGAAATCAGTGCTCGTGCTCACATTGACAGTGAGGCTGTCATTGGGATTGGCCAGGTTATTACGGCTGGCATTCAGCCATACATATTCACTATCCGTTGTACCGCCTGTGGCCCTTAGCAATACAGCCACGGGGGCACCACCGGGGTCAGCACAGGCCGTTCCCTCAAAAGGAGTAGGATCGGGCGGACCACTTACTTCAACAAGGGCAGCATTGGAGGGTAATTCTCCACACACGGCTTCCCGCACAATCGCCCTATAGAGTGAATCCTGGGAAGCAGTGCTGGTATTGCTGCTATAATTGGGATTATTACCTGAACCTGGAATATTTACCCAGTCAGTATCCGGGGCGGAGGGCAATTTTCTTTGCCAGGTTACGATTCGGGAAGGGTTTGGCTCTCCCGGATAGCCCGTTAGCGTGAGTGTAAAGGGCGTGTTGGCCTGGCAAAACTCGCCTCCCCCCAGCACAAAGCCAACCGGATTAAGATTGCGAATTTTCTTTACTTTCTGGTTGTTTTGGTCAATCAGATGCACTTCATTGGCATTGTCGATTGTAAGCCCGATTGGAAAGCGAAAAGAAGCATTCAGGGCCGGGCCATTCACGTCGCTGGCCGTTCCATTTCCGGCAAAAGTACTGACGGTAGTCCCTACCAGACGGCGGATTTTATGGTTGCTGCGGTCGGCAATATAAATTTCCCCTAAGGGGCTCCAGCTTACATCAGTGGGAAAGAAAAGCGTAGCCACCGACACATTTCCATCGGTGCGCTGATTGGCTGGAGTAACACTCGTGCCAGTTCCCCCGGTTCCCACCAGCGTACTGACCACTCCTCCGGGGCTAATGCTTCGGATACGGTGGTTAACCAGGTCGGCTACATATAAATTACCATCCGAATCAATGTCAATTCCAGTCGGAAAATTAAAACGGGCGGCGGAAGCACTGCCATCTACTAAACCCTGGGGGCTGGGTCCAGGGCTGGCGCCGGCAAAAGTGCTAACAGACCCATCCGGGGCGATTCGCTTGATTTTGTGGTTGTTTTTATCACAAATGTAAATACTTCCACTCATCAGCTACGGCCAGGTCAGTAGGTTGAGAAAAACGCGCATCCAGGGGGTTGGGGCATCCACATCGGCCGGGTCAACGGTATTGAGCCCGGCAATCGTGATGACCTGCCGGGTGACGGGGTCAATTCTTCGGATACTGCGGTTACCCCGGTCGGCTACAAAAATATTTCCAAACGCATCTACGTCTATGCCAGTGGGAAAACGAAAACGGGCCGCCGTGCCAATGCCATCCTGCAAGCCCTGATTATTAGGGCTGCCCGCAAATACAGACACCGTATTGCTTGCAATATCCAGCATACGAATGCAGTGGTTTTCCTCGTCGGCAATGTAGAGGCGCGCACCATTAGGCGAAAAGGCAATGCCGCCACAGGCATCATCCACAGGGTCGCCGGGCAGGTTGGTTTGAAAGCCAAATCGAAACTGGCACTCAGGGCCGGGCCGTCGGTTTCGCCCCGGGTTCCATTGCCCGCAAGGGTTAGTACTTCCTGCGTGATTTGGGTTTGTTGCTGAATGGCAATGGTTACCGTATCGCGGGAGCGGCAAGTGCCATTGTCATAAGTATATAAGATGCGATAGCTTCCGGGGGCGCTGGCATTGAGGTCTATTTCTCCGGTATTAGGGTTCAGGACTAGGGCTGGGTCCTCGGTACAAAAACAATTGCCGGAGGGGCAGATTGCACCGATAACACCCGTGATAATGGGCGGGACAACTCCACTTCCGGCACAAAGGGCATTGTTGGCCGCCGGGTCGCTGTTGTAATTCAATGTAACGGGGGTGCAGGGCTGCATACACCAAAACTTGCGGCCACTTGCAGAACCATTGGCAATAAAGTATAGGAAGCCGTTGGCGGTGGTCATTTCATCTACCTGAGTGGCTCCCAGATTGCTGTTGGCCGGAAACTGAAACACCCGGCGGGCCACCTGTGTAACACAACTGCTGCGCAGGGGGTCTATGACCCACAGGTCAAAACGGGTGTCATTGGTATCAAAGGGGTTTTTGGCAAAGAAATACAAAAAGCCATTGACGTAGGTAAGCAGTCGGGCATTGGAGGGAGTGTTGCCAGTGGTGATGTTGCTCACCCGGCTGGCTCCCAGGCTGGTATCGTAGCGCCAGACTTCCGTGCCATTGGTGCCATCATTGGCCACAAAAAAAACCTCCCCATTGACATCGGTCAGGAAGTGGGGATTAGCACTGGCAACGCCCGGGTTAATGTTGGCCGTGAGTACGGCCGTAGTACCATCAAAACGATACAATTCATTACCATTGCTCGCCGAACTGCCCACAAAATATAGAAAGCCACCCGAAACCAGCATCGGGATGGTCGTATCTACGACAATATTGGAATTGAGGGCCAGTAGTTCGGGGCTATTGAGCCCGTCCGAGGCAAAAAGTCGGTTGCCTACGCCGTTATTGGCAAAAAAATAGACCCTATTGTTATAGGTAATGAAGCCAAAAGGGGCAGAAGAAGCACCCGCAGTGATATCAAAAACCGTATTAGTTCCCGTATCGTGGTTGCGCACCCAAAGCTCCCGATTGATGTTTACGGCATCCGTAGCGCCATTGCCTGCATCGGCCGAAAAAAACAAAAAATTGGTACTGTTGAGGCTGGCCGCGTGTAAGTTTTTGGGAAATGAGCCTCCGGTCGGATTTAGGTCGGCAATTTGTGCGGTGGTTCCTCCTTCGGCCAGGGTGCGCCCATCACTGCGCCACAGTTCTTTTTGGCCAGAGGGGCCAATGGCCGAAAAATAGAGATGATCTAACAATGGGGTCAGGAATTCACCCGAAGCATTTCCTGTCGGGTTGATGTGTAAAATGGGTTGTACCCCGGCCGTTGTAAAGGGGGCTGTGCCTACCAGGCGATAGCGATACAGCACCTCCTGACGCACGGTACTACCAATGAAATCATCGGCAAAAAATAGGAGCCGCCTCTAAAATCTGTGAAATCATAAGGGTCAGAGCCTCCGGCGGTATTCACATTGGCGATATTGGCAACATTGCAGCTAAAAGCTCGAAAAGGCTCCCGCGAAAGTGTAGTGGTAGAGGCCTCAAAGATTAGTCCATCGATGAAACCTGTGGAAGTGGCAAACCTTATCCGGGTAAGCTCATCATAATTGTCTTCATTGACGCGTACGGTTGGCACTTGGTGCTGTGCATAGAGCGGAGAAAAGAATGAAAGAGTGAGCAGAAAAAGCAAAAGGACGCTTTGCTTAGGATAAATCAAATAATTTAGGTATCGATGAAGTGGAGTAGAGTATAACCACATATTCTTAGTATTTATTTCGGCAGATTAGCTATCCATTAATGTCAGAAATGGTGTAAAGGTAACATACCCAGGCAGGCAATCTTGCATAGACATTAGACTCCTCCACAGGCTATTAACATAGTATTAACTGGTTGAATTTCGCTAAATTGTGAGCCAGGCAGACATTTCATCGCAAATCGCTTACAGTCGTGCTTTTTGACAGAAAATTTATTGCCCAAGCAATGCACACGGGCATTTTTTGAAGTAGCAAAATTCGGGTATTTTTAACAAAAAAGAGCTTTGGCGCATCTTTTAAGGTCTTTTTATAAAAAATGCAATCGGAGGGTAAAGGAGAAATATTTAAGGCTAACGAGAAAATATTTTTTCTCCCTTCAAAGTGATTTTAAAGGGTATGTCAATGCATTACAGCAAGGGGCGATTGGGTCAGTTATTCCTGACATTGCTTAGCTTCCGATTTAATCAGGGCAATAAGGCCCTACTAATATTGCAGTAGGGGCATTAGTGCCAAGGCGCAATTTTTGCCAAGTCATTTTAGAAACATCGTCAATGCTTGGCAGCAAGTGAAGGGCAAACAAATATGCAAAGGGGCCTTTTTTTAATTGAAATCCAAGATTTATGAGGCTGCTTCCAGCCAAATCCGCGCCTCGGTTCTTTCCGAGAAATAAGCCACCTCTAATTCCTGCGCTCTTGGTTCTTGAAAGGTCTGCTCTACCGAAAGAGCAGTCATAAATTTTTCGGTCATCACAAAAGCAATCTTCTTGACCCCAGCGGCGATGTAGCGGGGCACAATCTGCGTGTCGTGCCACTCCTGCAATTGAATACTCATAGCAATACTGCTTAACCGGTTATCCACCAAAAAGGCGGGGACAGGATATACCTCAAACAATCGCGCAAACTGCTCAATGTGGTTTCGGAAGGTAGGCTCATCCATTGGGATATCCCGCTCAATCCAATAAGCCTCGATGCGGTCTTGTTCGGGTAGAAAATGCACTTCTAAATGAGACATTTCTAAGACTAATGGCATTTTTCAAAAGATTTTAGACAGTTATTATCAAAATGACTACCACATTTCTTTGTGAATCAGACCTTTTAACGTCCTTTTTTGCCTTGAGTTATAAAGAGCTTGAGGTAAATTTAAGAAAAAGACGTAAGAAAAAAAGCACCTTCGCGGAGAAGCGAAAAGGTGCTTTCATCGTGTATATTTCGGTATTTAAACTCCCATAATGTGAAAACCTCCATCCACATAGAAGGTATCTCCGGTAAGGTATTGGGCTTCGGGTGAAACCAAAAACGCGGCGACCTGCCCTACGTCTTCAATGGTTGGAAGCCGGCGCAAGGGGGTGTTTTGGGCGGTTTTTTCCATGAGTTTCTCAAAATCGCCCAGTCCCCCGGCGGCGCGGGTGGCAATGGTTCCGGGCGAAATGGCATTGACATTGATTCCTTTTTCGCCCATTTCGTAGGCCAGGTAGCGCACGGTGGCTTCCAGGGCGGCCTTCACTGGCCCCATCAAAGCGTAGTTGGCCACTACTTTCTCGGCCCCATAAAAACTCATGGCCAGGAGCGAGCCTTCGCCTTGCGAAAGGAGTGGCTCAGCGTGGTGGGCCAGTCGGATGAATGAATGGCAACTTACATCCATAGCCAAGGCAAACCCAGCCAGCGAGCAGTCAAGCAAACGACCGCGTAAGTCCTCTAGGGGAGCAAAAGCAATGGAATGAATCAAAAAATCCAGCTTGCCCCAGTTCTGTTCCAAAGCCTGAAACACCGCCTTTATTTCTTCTTCATTTTGCACGTTCATGGGCAGGATGAGCGAAGCCTCGAGCTGTTCGGCCAGGGGGCGCACATACTTCTCGGCTTTGTCGTTGAGATAGGTGATGGCCAGTTCGGCCCCACATTGGCGTAAAATCTGGGCGCAGCCATAGGCAATGGATTGTTCATTGGCAATGCCCACTACAAGTCCTTTCTGTCCGTTGAGGTTTGGCATGGAAATAAAATTTGGGTTTTTGTGTTCAGCTTCCAATTACCCCATTAATTCACTTATTGCCAATGATAAAAGTCATTGCGAGCAAGAGGCTTGAGGGTCTCAAAAAAAGCCCTGGCTCTATTCCACCACCACAAAGCCCCCCCAATAGAAAGGGGCAGCAAAGGGTAAAAAGCCATTTTCGGAATAGGCGCGAAGGGCCTGCTGGGCGGCCGACAAAGCACGGCGCGGCTCGCCGTGTTGCAAATATTCACTATAAAAATATTGCATCAGCAGGTGCGTAGCCCGGTCATCTACTTTCCAAAGCGACATCAGCAAGGCTTTGGCTCCCGCCACTTTAAATGCCCGCTGCAAACCATACACTCCTTCGCCATTCACAATACGCCCCAGCCCCGTCTGGCAAGCCGAAAGCACTACCAAACGCACCTGGTCAAGGGCCAAATTGCTTACTTCAAGTGCCGTCAGAATGCCGTCTTCGGCGTGTTCATCAGGGCCATTCTTTCGCAAACTGTTTGCACCCGCCAGGGCCAGCCCGCTGTTGAGCAGGGCCGCTAATTCTAAATTTATTCCGGGAGCATCATCAGGAAGGCCAAAGAATCCATGCGTGGCCAGATGAAGCAATTGCACAGTGCCCGGGGAAAAGCTTAAACATTCTTCCAGGGCCTCGGCCCCGAGCTTTTGGATAATTTGCCATCCTCGAGCAGTTAAATGCTGGCTGATTTCATTGATTTCGAGTTCCGTTTCGGGCAAATCGCCAAAGTTATCCAAAACAGGATTTTGGGTAATCGACCGGCTTTGGCTATCTCTTTCCTGCGCCAGTTTTTCCAAAGCGACCTTATGCGCATCGGCTGACAGGTTGTAGGCGGGGCGGCCCAACAGAAAGGCGGTTTGGGCTTGGTCATGGAGGGGCGGGGAGATTTCCTCCAACAATTGCCGGGTACTGCCCAGGCGTATCAGTTGGATTTCTTCACTCAGGTATCGCCCAGTTTGTGGATTCAACATCGCTTCCAGGGCCAGTTCGTGATATACCCCATCCAGGGAAATAAATACTTCCCGAATAGGAACCAGGCTGTTTTTTTGCAGAGCCGCCTGGATGGCTTGCCAGTAATGGCCATAACTTTGCGGGTCGTTTTGGCGGGTCAGCAGTGCCCGGTAATATTGGTCTAAATAGTCAGTCTCGAGCCGGCGGCCCTCTTCTATCAAAACCAGAAGCGGGTTTTGCCGGGTTTCGGGGGTAAGCAAAAGGGCCAGGTAAACCGTGTCTGTTTCTACTTTGCCAGGTCGGTAAAGGTCGATGAGCAGGCGTTTTATCTCTACAGCGGCCTGGCCGGGCTTGAGCTCCGCCTGAACCATAGACCAGCTGACTGGGGCGGGGGTGAAAGCCTCCGCAAAGGCCTGAGAACGACGAACAAGGGATTTTTCTTGTGCATTGGCCCCCAGCAGAAGCGAGTCAAGCGACCAGCCTTTTTGTTGTTGCTCGGTTTCCGACATCAAGCTGACCCGGGCGATAAGGCTTTTTTGGGCTTGCCAGGCACGAAAGTCAGCCACCAAGCTGGTATCTGCACTGTTGAGAATACGCCTTCGGGTTCGAGAGGCATTATTCAGCAGAATGCCTTTGGTGGCCAACTGGAGGTCATACATCTCCCCCAGATAGTTTTGATTGGGCAGTACTGCCCGCGCCTGATGTGCCTGAAAACAGAAAGCATCAAAATCACGAAAATAAGAGGCATTGGTTTTTAGGTAATTTTTTTGTTCATTTTCGCTCAAAAAGCCAAAGTTTTGCCGCAATTCATCGCTTATTTGCCGGATGATTTGCTGAAAAAAAGGCCCGGCCTTCTGATAGTCTTGCCGGGTTTGGTAAAACAAACCGAGGTTGCCCAGGAGTTTGGGGCTTTCCAGGAGACGGAGCCGGGGGTCGTTTTTGAGGGCCGCCCTTGCTTGCAAGTAGTAGTTTTCGGCTTGGGCATATTCCCCCATATTATATTTTACCCAGCCATAATTATTCAAAATGGCCGGATAATTATCCGGGTCTTTTTTTTCTTTTTCCTGAAATGTGTTTAACGCGAAGGCCAGCACGCTGTCTGCTTTCACAAAATCATTTTTATCAGCGTAGGCTTTGCCCAGATTGCTAATGGTTTGTAGATAATTTGGATTTTCCGGGCCAAATTTACGAAGGTAGAGGGCCGCACTTTTTTCATAAAGTCGGATGGCCTCCTCGAGGTTTGCTTTGTCCACAAAGTTGGAAGCCAAATTATTATAAGTCCGGGCCAAGTCAACGTGCTCTTCGCCCAACACCTCAAGCTGTAGCCCAAGCAAGGCCTCATAGAGGGCCTGCGCCTCATCATAAAGCCCCAATCTGTTATTTAGTTGGGCCAGGTTATTGAGCGGTATAAACAAAGAAGGATGCTTCTCACCATAAGCCTCTTTGCGAATAGTCAGTGCTTTTGACAAATACACCTCTGCTTTTTCCAAATCAGCTAATTCAAGATATGTATTTCCCAGGTTATTGTAGCTGGTGGCCAGGTCTGGGTGATTGGCAGCCAGATAAAGCACTCGAAGCCGAAAAGATTCTGAAAAATATTCCATTGCCTTATAATGGTCCCCCAGTAAGTAGTAAAGAGAGCCAAGATTGTTAATGCTTTTGGCATAATTGGGGTGCTTTTCTCCCAGTAGCTCCCGAATCAGGCTGGGGCTTTGGAGCAAATATTTCTCGGCCTTACGAAATTCTCTTACCCGCTGAAGGATGACCCCCAGATTGTTCAGGGTAGTAAGGTGTTCTTCGTGCTGGGTATGGCCATATTGTTGGGCCCACCGATAAGAGGCTTCTAAATAGGCAATGGCATCGGGTATATTTCCTCTCTCAAACCGGATAGTACCAAGATTATTGAGCAAACCCATTTTATCGGTTACATAGGCCGAAGAATCTGTTTCGAGGAGAATATTCAGGGTGAGGCTGAAAACAGAATCGGCGGCTTGGTAATTTCCGAGCATCTGCTCTAGAGAGGCCTGGTTTCTCAATACCCGGGCTTTTTCAATGCGGCTGGCCTGGTTTTGAAATGCCTCAGAGGCGATGATTTGCGCCGTAAGCACCTTGCTTTTTTGCAATTGATTCAGTTTTAGAAAACACTCACTGTGAAAGACATAGACCGGGAAGGCGCGATAGTCATACTTTTGTTTGTATTTGGCCTCGGCTTTCTCAAGGGCGACCTCATAGCCTTGGGCGGCGGCTTCATATTTTCCTGAATCGGCCAGGGTTTTGGCCTCGAGGTATATTTTCTTCCAGGATTGGGCATATAAACCAAAGCCCAAAATGCTTTCCAAAAGAAAGAGCAGCAAAATGGTTGAAAACTTCATACTGTTGTTGATTTGTGATGAATGACAGTGCAAATAATTATTTTTTCGGGTGATTAATCAAATGGAATGTGTTTTTTGGGTTTTGGCCGTGCTTTCTGTGCAAAGGAAGAAATTCAAAGATTGGCTTTGCAGGAACGGGGGGCGCTTAAATTTCTTTTAACCTGCGGATGGGCAAGCAGCCATTTCTATCGGCTCGGCATTTATTCCCGGTGGTCGAGGGCATATTGAAGTGCTTCGGCAAAACGGCGGGCGGCTTGCTTGTGCCAGGGCCAACCCCGCATTTTGACACTCTTAAGGTCTTGGCGCACAATGGCCAGGGTAGGAAAAGGCAAAAAACAAAGCCCGCCAAAGCTCCACAAGAGCAATACCGGCCCCAGGGCCCACCAACTCCACCAAAAAATGCCCAGCAAGCCTCCCAGAACCAAGAAAAAAACACCACTGCTTGTCTCACGATGATATTGCAAATGGGCCGACAACAGGCGCGAAAGCCTAATTTCGGCAGGCTGCCCTTCCTCGAAGAGGTCGCGCCCCCGGAAATAGCGGAGTGTATGCGTGCTTACCTTGCCAAATCGGCCTTCGTGCAGCACTTGCGCGGGGGCCTGGGGTTCGGCTTCGGGGAGGGGCTCGGCCACGGCGGGGGTTTGGTCCTGGTTTCCTTTCAGTGGCTGGATAATCCACTCTACGGTAGGGCTGGCTTCTTGGAGCCGACTCAAGGGTTTTTGGAGGGCCTCCTGGAAGGCCGGGACATGTGGAAACCGATGCTCGGGCAGTTTGGCGGTGGCCTGGTCTATCAAGGCCTGGGCAAAAGTGCTGGCTCCGGGCACATAGCTCCGCAAGCGGGGAAGTGCTTCCTGAACAATACGAGTGCTGATTTCAAACTCCGAGCTGTAGGCCGCATAAGGATTTTGGGCCGTGAGCATTTCAAAGAGCAGGACTCCCAGGCTATACACATCGCTTCGGGCATCTATGGGGCGGGCCTGCACCTGCTCTGGCGACATATAATAAAGCGTTCCCATTTTAATACCGGCCTGGGTGAGGGCACTTTCGTCGGCCTGCACGTGCTTGGCAATGCCAAAATCCAGCACCTTGATATCGCCCTGTGGGGAAATCATGATATTGGCAGGTTTGAGGTCGCGATGCACAATGCCGCATTGATGCGCGTAGCCGACAGCGGCCAGGATTTTGGCAAACACTTCTAGGGCGCGGGCTTCGGGCATAGGGCCAGAAACCTGATGGATATAGCGGTCAAGCGTAATGCCCTCTACATATTCCATTACCAGATACACCCCTCCGCCTATTTCCAGGTAATCGTGCAAGGCTACTATACCGGGATGGCTGAGGTTGGCCATCAATGCGGCTTCATTTTTGAAGCGTTGGCGCAGGGCCGGGTCGCGGGTAAACTGGGGGAGGAGTTCCTTGATAGCCACCTTGCGTCCTATCTGGCGGTGCCGGGCCAAATAGACCGTGCCCATGCCGCCCTGACCCAGTACGCGCAAAACTTCGTAATTGGCGATGGAAACAGGACGTGTGGTGGCCGGCATAAGGTGTAATTCAATTTTGAGTTCAAAATTACAGTTTTATCTGCAAAAAGAAGGGCCTTTGCACTAGCCGCACCTTCGCAAATTTTAAAACATGAGACAAAAAATATGGATTTTAGCCCTGACCGGGCTCTTCAAGCTTTCCTCGGCCTGGGGGCAAACTACGGCGCTGGACTTCAAAAAAGCCTTTGCTCCCGGCTATACGGCAGCCTGCCAGTATCTGCAATCCCACGAGTTGCTCATTGCTCAAACCCTTACCCGGTATGGCGGCGAAGTCCGTCTGCTGGTTTCGGTTGTTTTTCCCGAAATGGTGCGCTATTCAGAAGTACGCAATGCCATCGAGACGGCCTCCCTGGAATGGCTCTATGTCCAATATGGCCCGGCCTACGCCAATTTCTCCATTGGCCATTTTCAAATGAAGCCTACTTTTGCCGAGGAAATCGAAAATCAAGTTCGCCAGCATCAGCTACTCCTTTTTCAAGACCTGCTCCCGGAGGCCAATGCCCCGGAAGCAGAAATACGCCAGGCGCGGATTCAAAGCCTGAAAAGCCTGGCAGGGCAACTGAAGTACCTGGCGGCCTTTCAGAAGTTACTGGGGCTACGTTTTCCTGAGTGGACAAAGCAGGGCGCATTGGAAAGGGTACGCTGGGCCGCTGCCGCCTATAATCGGGGTTTTACCGCTTCGGCTGCCGAGATAAGTGCCTGGAGGCAAAAAAGTGCTTTTCCTTATGGCCCCGCCCATCGGGGCCCGCAGTATAATTATACCGAGATTGCCGGATTTTTTTGGGAAATGAGTACCAGCAAATCTTTGCGCAGCATTAGGGGCAGTCGCGGATACAGCGCCCTTCACGGTTGATATAAAAATGATGGCCATTTTGTTTTACTTCGGCTTCTCCATTTTTAAAGCGGGTGCCAAAATCATACTGGATGGCCGTGATGAGTTTTCCCCGCTCATTGATATACCCAATTTTTTTGCCCTTGCGAATCAGGGCCAGGCCTTCGGAGTAGTCATCAATTTTTTCGCCCAGGTATTGGCCTTGCCCATCCACATAAAAAAAAGTGCCGTCGTCGCGGACTACTTTCGCCACCCCCCGGTTGTATTTGTCTATAAAGCGGTATTCCATAGGCACGACCAGTTTGCCTTCCGTATTGAGCAACCCGACTTTATCTTTTTTGCGCACGCGCACGAGGGGCAGGGTAAAATCTTCGGCATAGTCAAACTGAGGGCTCATCCATTCCAGTCCGAGAGTATCCACATATCCGTATTTATCATTTGTTTGACCAAGGCCAGCCCCCGATAACCGGGTCGGACTTCGGCATAGGTCTGGCGTGGCCCGCGAACTGGAGCGGGCGGGGCTTCGGGCTTTTCGCGCGGCGCAGTGGTGCCGGGGCGGCTTTCCGTTTGGCGGCTTTGCGTGGAGGGCGATTTTTGCGTATCGGGATTTTCCGGATCCCCAGGTGCGGGCAATGGTGTGGTTTCGGGCCGAATTTCTCTGGAAGCGGGCGGCGTTTCGGCCGGGCTTTCAGTTTCGGTTGTGTTTTGCTCCGGGTCTTTTTCGGGCTGGCAGGCAAAAAGCAAAAGCCCGCCGGCTAAGGACATAAGGATATGGCGCCACATAGTGCGGTGTGTTAAATTGAAGCCCGACGAAGGCATTTGCCCTGGGCCTGGGTGAAATTGCCGCCAATTTTTCAATAAATCAAGCCCCCGGGAAAAAAACTGATTTTTCAGACCGCAACCGGGGCCTTGATAGCCGGATGAGATTGGTAGTTTTGCAGCTCGAAATCTTGGTAGTCAAAAGCAAATAAATCTTTTACCGCCGGATTGAGGCGTATGGATGGGGGCGCATAAGGGCGGCGGGCCAATTGAGTGCGGGCGGCCTCTATGTGGTTCAGGTATAAATGTGTATCGCCTCCCACCCAGATAAATTCTTTGGCCTTAAGGCCGCTTACCTGGGCCATCATCAGGGTGAGGAGGGCATAAGAGGCAATATTGAAAGGAACCCCTAAAAAAGTATCGGCGCTGCGCTGGTAGAGCTGACAAGAAAGCGCGCCTTCGGCCACATAAAACTGAAATAAAAGATGGCAGGGGGGGAGCTTCATTTTGGGCACTTCGGCCACATTCCAGGCACTGACCAGGATGCGTCGCGAATCGGGCTGATGCCGGAGTTGGTGCAAGACCTCACGGATTTGGTCAATGGGGGGGCCATCCGGGTTGGGCCAGCTCCGCCACTGCGAGCCATAAACGGGCCCCAGTTCGCCCTCGGCATCGGCCCATTCGTCCCAGATACTTACCCCATTTTCCTGCAAAAAGCGTATATTAGTCTCCCCGCGCAAAAACCACAAAAGCTCATAGATAATGGATTTAAGGTGCACTTTTTTGGTGGTAAGGAGCGGAAACCCCTGCTGGAGGTCAAAGCGCATCTGGTGGCCAAAAAGGCTCAGGGTTCCCGTAGCCGTGCGGTCGGTTTTGGGAGTTCCTTCTTGCAAAAGCTTTTGCAGAAGGTCGAGATAAGGTTGTTCTAAGGGATTAAGTATCATCACAAAGGGCAAGAGCCAATAAAAACATTTCTTACACAGGGGTAAAGATAGAAAGGATTAGCGGAGTTTTTCTCGGAGGTGCTCAATTTGCTGGTCAATATCGTGCCGCTGGGGATAGATTTTTTGCAAAAGCTGGTAGGCTTTGATGGCCCCTTTGAGGTCTTGAATCATCAAAAAAATAGTGGCCATACCCGAAATAGCCCCAAAATGACGCGGCTCCAAACGCAGGGTTTCGGCGATGTCATCAAGAGAAGCCTTGTAATTTCCCCGGAGAAAATACGCCGTGGCTCTTTTGTTCCAGCCTTCGGCATAATCAGGAAAAGGGCAATCATTTGACTGAAAACCAGGATGGCCTCGTCATGTTGCTCCGCTTCCAGGGCCTGACATCCCTCTTCCATCAATTCATTGAGCCGCAAGTGCCCTCCTTCGCTCCAAAGCTCCCAGATTTGGGTCTCGATTTGGCTGATTTCTTCCGGGTCGGCGGTATGCTTCAAAAAATCAAACAACTCATTGAGTTTTTCTTGATAAAATTCAGAGTAGTACATAGGAAGTGGGCCAGTAATAAACAAATATTTTTTGCAAATAGTAGCAAATTTTGTACAAATCCCCCCGAGGTCAGGGATGGATTGAAAGCCAAAGGCATACCAAAGCCCGACAAAGGCGCGCATCTGGCATTTCGGAGAGATTGGGGGCTTATCTAAAATTGGCGGTCTATGGCACAAGGAGGCTTTTTCATTCCCAGTCTTACCAAAACCTTCCGGCCAGAATCAGAGTTTAGAAAATAATGAATCACTCACATCGCCCCCTTTTTTTGGACTATACATCTAACCTAAACCCAAAATATGGATACTGCCGCCAAAATTCGCGAAGCCTTTATGCACTATGTGCTCGAAAACGAGCAAGTTCCCAAGACGATTTTTAAACTGGCCCAGGCTGCCCAGCTAAAAGAAGAGGAAGTGTATGAACACTATGACTCCGTGGAGGCCGTAGAAAATGATATTTGGCGTGGTATTTTTGCCGAAACCCGCCACCGCATCGAGAGTGAAGAGGTGTATGCTTCTTATTCTGCCCGGGAAAAAATGCTGGCTTTTTATTATACCTGGATAGAAGTCTTAAAAGCTAATCGCAGTTACGCCCGCCTGAGTGCACATCCCGAGGATTTACTCTTTGGCACACCCGGCTACATGCGCTCCTTTCACGAAAGCTTTCGCGAGTTTATCAATGTTCTCTTGCTAGAAGGCCGCGAAACCCAGGAAATCGCCGAAAGGCCCTTGCTTATAGATACCTATCCCCGCATCTTCTGGCGACAGGCCATGCTGGTGCTGCGTTTTTGGCTGCGCGACCGAAGCCGCGCCTTTGAAAAAACGGATGCTTATATTGAAAAAGCCGTCAATTTTGCTTTTGACCTCATGGGCAAAACGGCCCTTGATTCTGCTTTTGATTTTGCCCGGTTTGCCTTCCAAAACCGCTAAATGCAATCGCTGGCAACGTCCTTCTTGAAGGCCAATATTTTGGCATAAAAAAAGGGCAGAACTGAATAAAATTTTTAGAAATACTTCCAAAACCTCAAATGGGAATGAAATCGCAAAAAAAAATTCCAACCGGCAAAATCCAAAGAGCCACCGAATTTGTAAAAACGGGTGTAAAAGTAGGCGGCAATTACATCAAGCACTACGCCAAAAAAGCCTTTAATAAAGACCTCAGCCGGGATGAACTCCACGAAGACAATGCCCGCGACATCTACAATGCCCTCAGCAACCTGAAAGGCAGTGCCCTCAAAGTGGCCCAAATGATGAGCATGGACAAAAGCATGCTTCCTAAGGCCTATGCCGACCGCTTTGCCATGTCGCAATACAGTGCCCCACCGCTCTCCGGCCCTTTGGTGGTCAAAACTTTTCAGAAATACTTTGGGAAATCGCCTCAATCACTTTACGAACAATTTGAGATGGAGGCGGTCAATGCAGCCTCCATCGGGCAGGTACACGTGGCTCACAAAGGTGGTAAAAAGCTTGCGGTCAAGATTCAGTATCCCGGCGTGGCCGATAGCATCCGCTCCGACCTGAAAATGGTGCGCCCCTTTGCTAGTATCATCCTGGGCCTTCCCGACAAAGACATCGACAAATACCTCGAGGAGGTAGAGCAAAAACTGATGGAGGAAACCGATTATGAGCTTGAGCTGCGCCGGTCGGTGGAAATTTCTTCGGCTTGTGCCCACATCTCCCACCTGGTTTTTACTCACTACTACCCGGAGCTTTCAAGCACCAAAATTCTGACTATGGACTGGCTCGAGGGTCAGCACCTGAAAGAATTTTTGCTGACCAAGCCCTCCGAAGCCGTGCGCAATCAAATCGGGCAGGCCTTGTGGGATTTTTACAATTTCCAAATGCATACCCTCAAAGCCGTCCACGCTGACCCACATCCGGGTAACTTTCTGATGCGCCCCGACGGCACGCTGGGCATCATTGATTTTGGCTGTGTCAAAGAAATTCCGGCGGATTTTTACCAAGATTTTTTTATGGTCATCAATCCGCATTTGCTTGAAAATGAGGCCTTGATGCTGGAAAATTTCTACAAAATGGAATTTTTACATCCCAATGACAGCCCCGAGCAGGTGGCTTTTTATACGGCTCTCTTCAAGCAAATGATTGATTTGCTTTGTCGGCCTTTCCGGGGGGATACCTTTGATTTTAGCGATGATGCCTATTTCCAACAGATTTATGATTTTGGAGAAAAACTGGCCACTATGCCCGAAATCCGCAATTCCAAAGAAGCGCGCGGCTCCAAACATTCGCTTTATATCAACCGAACCTACTTTGGCTTATATTCCATTCTGAATGAATTGCGCTGTACGCACATTCGCACCGAGCGGCCCGCCTGGCTCGATGCGCCCCTGGCCCTGACCTGAGCTTAGGATTTCATCAAAGCTTAACAGGGAAATTTTTAGAGTCCTTAGGGTTTTGCCAAATAATGTTTAGCTTTGTTAGGGAAAATGATGACCCAAAATGGTCTGCTTTTTTTCAACTCAAAAACAAGAAACTATGAAAAGATTTGGCTTATTCCTCGGTTTGGCCGCCATTGCTGGTGGTGCTTATGTTTGGTACAAAAACCGCAAACCAGAGTTTAAAATTCTGGAATTTAACAACAAAGAGAAGACCGTAAAGTGGCAGTATGGCACTGTAACCAACCTTTCGCGGGCCGGCCAGAACGACACCTACAGCAGCAGTCCTAACTCTGATTTTTTTGTCAATGTTGGTTCTATCGAAAACGAGGGCGATGTCATCGGGATTCGTTTCAATTTTTTGGGCAAAGACAACCGCGAACCCAAGTATATTTATTTTAACTAATCCGTTTGCGGCAAAAAATAGCCCAAGGGTTTTGAAAGGCAGTCTGTCAATACAACGGACTGCCTTGTTATTTTAATTGGCCAGGTCGAGCCAGGTGCGGGCCTGGGCTTCATCATCAAAATACTTGGTTTCGTAGGGCATTCCTTCGGCTTCCATCTCATCCACGGTTTGCTGGACGGCCAGGTTGGCTATCAGTTCATGGGGTATGAGCAAAGCCATTTTTTGCAGTCCAGCTTCGGCCAGGCCCGGCGTAATCTCGGTTGCCGTCCAGTCTTGCAAATCGGGCACAATGGTATAGTTAAAATCCTGGGTTAGGCCCAGCCATTTTTTTGATTTGATTGACTTTTATAAATTCTACCATAGCCAGCATGATGGCCCGGTATTCCTCCTCGCTTAGGTTTTCGGTTTCGGGCTTCCAGCGGGCCACTAGCAACGAGGCCTCTTTATCCAGTTCGGCAATGATGAAGGAATTATCAAGCAGTATTTGCATAGGATATAAAGTTTAGAATGGAGAATAGAGAGACTACTCAAATATATCTAAAAAATGAGAAAGCAAATTTTTTACTTTCATTTATCGGCTTAAAAGCCAGCTTTCTAACAAAGCTTGATTGGCCAAAAGATTGCCGACCACATACACGCTGGAGTGCTGCAGGGTAGAAGACTGCTCGGCGGGTTCATCAATCACACCTACGTGGCGGGGTTTGCGGGCGTGCACAAAGCGGAGCTGAGAATGATGTTTGAAAGCCAGGCCGACGTGTTTGTCCAGCCCAATCAAAAAAAACACCGTCTTCCTGCTGGTGCAGGTGGTGGAGCAAGGCCTGAAAGTCATTTTTATAAATGGTCTTGATGCTGGGCAAATGACAAAGTTGCTTAATCATTTCACTGGAAGGCATTTGGGAGAGGCGGTATTTGTCAAAAGAAAAGCCCAAATGCAAAAGCAGGGTGCTGACAAAATAACCGCAGGCAATCGTGCCCTGGCGGGGCATTTCGGTGGTTCCGTTATAATCCCATTCAGTATCCAGCCAAAAGGGAACCAATTCTTCAAAAAGTGTCTGGCGCAAAAAATGGCGGGCCTCCGATAAGATATGAATTTTTCGGGAGGTGTCATTTGCCACAAAATCCTGGCCCAGTTTTTTTTGCTGGGCTTGGATATAAGTGCGCAAATGCTCATATTCTGCTTGGTGGGTCTTGGGGTCAAACAGGCGAAAAGGGCCATCCAAAGAGGCCTGCGCCCAAAAAACACCAGCCTTGGGGATGCTGACCCGAACAAGGCCAAAAACCAGCAAAAGCCCCAAAAAAAGTCCAAAGGTGAGATAAAAATGCAGGCGTTTCATAGGCCGCGCTGGCAAAGATTTGAAAATCAAAAATATGCAAAATTTGCTTAAACGGGGTAATAAAATTCCGCTCCGGGCAGAAATAATTGTTTCAGGTTTTCAAAGCCGGAGGACTCACAAAATCTTTGAGGTAATAAGGCTCAAAATAGGCCACATCTTCAAAAGTCTGCGCTTGCCAAAGTCCCTGCGCGAGTTGGCCGACCGCGCGGGCTTGCGGGTAAAAATCTTTTAAAAAATGTGCCCGGGGCTGATGCGATAAAATGGCATGACACTTGGCGGCCCCATCTCCAAAAAACAGAATATCCTGCCGAAGGAGATATTCCTCAAAACTGTTTTCATTGATTATCCGGGCCTCTGTGGGCAAAATACACTGGCCGGTTTCATCAAACAAGGCGCAATACACTTCCATACGGCGGGCATCTATCATCGGGCATAGCCAGACGGGGCGGCTTTGCCAGGCCTGCATGGCCCGGGCCATGGCTTCTAGTGTATTGACTGCCAGCAGCGGAATATCAAGGGCATAGCAAAGGCCTTTGGCCGTGGAAGTGCCGATGCGAAGCCCGGTATATGAACCCGGCCCTTTGGAGACGGCGATGGCAGATAAAGAGGAAAGCGACTCCTGGCCCAGTTTCAAGACTTGGTTAATCATTGGATGCAGCATCACGGAGTGAGACTGGCCCACAAAAAAGGGAAATCTCGCTGCAAAGCAGTCCATTGCGTTGCAAAGATACACTACAAACAGGAGTAGCGGTTTCCAGGCTTAGTAGTACGCTCATACCCGCAAATATACAAAAAGGCAAGGTAGCACTTAGGGTTGGTCTTCAGTGGGAGGGCAAATTAGTCGATTTCTTCAACTGCTTTGAACACAAAAGGTAAGTCAATGATAGACTCGAAGTGTGTTCCAGTTTCGCGCATATCTTCATCCTCTTCCTCATAATGCCATTCCACACGAAGGGGATGGGTCGGGAGCACTATTCGCCCTTCTTCTTCGGCATTTTCGTCTTGGTTTGGGGCTTTGGTATCTTCGGGCATCGGGGTTTGCTGGGCGATGACGGCACTCAGTTCCGGGTTTATTTCGGCAGGCCTGTCCAGGTCATGAAAGCCGTTTTCCGAAGGGGCAATGGGCATTTCTTCTTTGCTTAGGTCTTCTTCTTGGTAGCCTTCCTGAAGCTTTTTGAGGTTTTTTAACATCGTAACGAGATAATCAGACGTAGCAGTGTTGAAATAAATGAGCTTGAGAATCACGGTAGTCGCCTGATTTTTTTTTTGGTCAAGGTATCCATCTACCCATTCCAGCAGTGGATAATAGAAGTTATCGGCATCTTCGGGGATGGATACTCCAGCAATCTCGAGGCGGTTTTCCTCAAAGTTGAAATGCACGGCGGGGGTTTTAGAGGTTTTCTCAATGATAATGTCTTCCATATCTTGGATTCTATTGAGCGAAAATAATAAAAAAATCCGAAAAGAATTACAAATCGTCTAATTCGGCTACTACAAATGTACTGCCACCTATAAAAATACAGTCATTTTTTTTGGCAGAAATTTGGGCGGCCTGCCGCGCCTGGTTCACATCGGGCCAAAAGCTGGCCCGAAGTTTTCTTTTATCCGCCAGTATCTGTAAATCTTCCAGGGAGAGCGCACGGGGCGAATCAAAGATACAAAAGTAATACCGGGCTTCGGGAGGAAATATCGCCAGCATTTTTTCTACTTCTTTCTCTTTTGAGAAACCCAGCACGAGATGCAAATCCTCGTAGTGCTGGCGAGCCAAGAGGGCTTGTATGGCCCGCAGGCCATCTTCATTGTGTCCTACATCGCAAACCGTCAGTGGAGAAGAGGCTAGAACCTGCCACCGTCCTTTGAGGCCCGCCCTTTCAACCACCTCAGAGAGGCCTTGTTGCAAAGCCTGAGGCGAAATATTCCAGCCTTTGCCCCTTAAAACTTCTACGGCCTGCAACACACCCTTCAGGTTGCGATGCTGGTGAGCTCCGGCCAGGCCAGGCACCAAAGGGGGGAGATAGGGCTGTGCCTGATGCCAGATTTGTATTTTTTCATCTGAGAGCGGTGCTATTGCAAAATGCTCTTCCGAAAAAAAGAGGGGGGCTTGCTGTGCCTTGGCGACCAGGCGAAAAACAGGCTCTGTTTCGGGATGTTTTTCGCTGATGATGAGGGGCACTCCGGGCTTGATAATGCCCGCTTTTTCGTAGGCAATCTTGGCCAGGCTGTCGCCCAAAAGGTCCATGTGGTCAAAGCCAATATTGGTGATAAGCGAAAGTTCGGGCCTTTCCAGCACATTGGTAGAGTCGAGCCTCCCGCCCAGTCCCACTTCTATCACGGCCACCTCCACGGCTTGCCGGGCAAAAAAATGGAAAGCCATGGCCACACTGATTTCAAAAAAGCTGGGTTGCACTTGCGCAATCAAAGGCTGAAAGGCATTGACAAAAGCCAAGATTTCGCTTTCGGCAATGGGCTGACCATTGATTTTGAACCTTTCGGTATAAGATTTTAGGTGTGGGGAGGTGTGTAGCCCCACCCGATAGCCCGCGGCCTGCAATATGGCGGCCAGCCAGTGCGCTGTGCTGCCTTTTCCGTTTGTACCGGCAATGTGCAGACTGGGATATTGATTTTGGGGTTGCCCCAGGGCAGCTAGCAATAGCCGGATATTGTCCAGGCCAGGTTTGAAGGCGGCCTTGCCCTCCTTTTGAAACATGGGAAGCTGGGCGTAGAGATATTCCTGCGCTTCAGAATACGTGCTGATTTTGTGCATCCAAAAACATTTTAAACTTTGATATCAAAGCAATATTGGCTACTCCTGCTTAGCTATCCCAGGGGATTGTTAACTGTTCAGACCGAGCGTGCTCTTTCAGTCCGTGATTGTGCGTTTCAAAGTTGTCCGTGTCGAAGTTGCAAACCAATGCCTCAACAACTGTTCGCCTGTTCTCAATATTGCCACCGTTATGATAAAAATGGTCTTTGGTTACAATGTTGAATTTACTCCAAAACTTATTTATCATTTCGTTTTCTCTCCAGTCGTTGTGATGCCAAGTTGAAAGAATAAATTTTGCTTTTGTTTCGGAAAGTAAATTGAATAAAAGTTCTTCGTCTTGCTCTGTCCAGCCGTTATAGTAGTCAACGTGTCTGCCGGAATAGGGTGGGTCGCAATAGATAATGTCGTTTTCTGTTGCGAGTGGAATAATGTCCGCAAACGATTTATTGTAAAATGTCCATTTTGGTTCTGGCTGTATGATTTGCGAAACTGTCGCAACCTGATTTGTGATTTTGGTAATGTATGCTTGTGCGAAACGGTCCGGTTTTTTGCAAAATGGAATGTTCCAATTGCCCTTACTACCAAATCGCATCATTCCGTTGAACCCTGCTCTTGAAAGAAAAATAAAATCGTAGGGTGAAAACTCCCCACTATTAAATCGTGTCCGCACCTTCAAATAATGTTCGTAGCCTTTATTCTCAGCTTTGCTCAATAACTCGCCTTCTCTCTCGAGATATTGTTTCATTAAAGGTGCAGTTATTGTCTTGTCTTGAATGCCTTTATAAAAATTGATGATGTGCGGATTCGTGTCGTTGAGAATAGCACTTTTGTAACCCGAATTAAAAGCAACCACACCAGTTCCAAGAAACGGCTCAATCCAATTGCCTGAAACTTTTGGGGCAAGTTCCATTATCCAAGGAACTAACTTGGTTTTTATGCCCTGACTTTTTATTGGTGGAACGATTACTCTCATTTCGCTTTCTTGTTAGAAGTTTTAGAAACGATTTTATCCCAAAGGTCTGTTCTGCCTTTGAACTCCAAGAAATCTTTAAGCGTGGTAATTTTGGTCGGCTTTCCTTCCTTTATCATTGTAGCCGAACCGTGATTTATCCAGTATTCGTCAAACCATTCTTCGCCTAACTTGCTAAAAATTCCATTTTCATTTTTAAGATCGTCAATGTCGAAGATTGAACCAATATTTGCTGTATTTCCCGAACCTTGTTTGTCGCTTGCAATTTTCCATTTCTCTGCTGCAAAAAAGTCAAAGTCCTTGATTACAGAAGTAATAGATTTTAAGTTCTTAACAGTCGTAACTGAACGCTCACCAACCTTTTTGTTTGGCGTTTCATATTCTTCTTGAAGTTCTTGAACCTGGAATATTTCTGTTTCGGAAAAGTCGTCTGAAATGTCCGTTCTCGTGTAGATAACACCTAAACAAAAATGTCCTGTGTATTGGTTGTAGGGAAACTGAATATTCTTGTCTTTATCTCTCTCTTTGAAATAACCACCGTGACTGCCAAGCGTAAAACCTGCTGTTTTATCGTTTCGTCTGAAAGTTGTTTTTATGTCAAGTGCAAATTTTACTTCTTCATTGTCCTTTTTAATGAAAGTCAAGTCAGGATACCAATTTTGCTTTTCGGCAAGAATGATTTTGTAACCGATGCTGTCGGCAAACGGCAAAATTTGCGGGAAGATGTGTATTTCAAGAATTTTAGAAACGATTTTGGTATCAGAAGAAAATCGTATAAATATTTTTTGTAAACGTCAATAAAAACCCTTTACAGTCCAGTCGCCATTGTCGGTAGAAACGTATTTCTCGAGCTTGTCCGCAAACTTATCAAGTGCTTTTTTGAAGTCAGATTTATATTCACTGATTTCTTTCGCTTTCATAAACTATATTTTTAAACCAACCACCACAATGTCATCCGTCTGGGAGCTTCCGCTCCGCCAGCGATGCAGTTCTTCGTGCAGGGCCTGCTTTTGTTCGGCCATCGGCAGGTGGCTGAGGCGATGCAGCAGCTCAGCAAAGCGTTTTTTCATATATTTTTTACCCTTTTGCCCTCCAAACTGGTCTTGAAATCCATCCGAGGCCATATAAAACACATCTCCCGGCAAAACGTCCAGGTTCTGTTGCTCAAAGTTTTTGTTTTGGTAATAAGAAGAGTAGCCGATAGAATATTTGGAAGCTTTGAGGGTATGAAGGAGGTGTTGGCGCACAAAATAAAGCGGATTGGTAGCTCCGGCAAAATGCATTTTTGAGCCGCCTCTTCATAGACCAGCACTCCCATATCCATGCCGTCGTAGAGCTGGCGTTTGGCGCCTTGCTGGCGCAGGGTACGAATTACCTGGCGGTCGAGTTCGTTCAGAATTTTACCGGGTTCGTAGATTCTTTTTTCGTAAACAATTTCATTGAGAAGCGCATTGCCCATCACGGTCATAAAAGCGCCGGGCACACCGTGGCCCGTACAGTCGGCGGCAATTACAATTTTGAGCGTATTTTTTTGTACGGTGGGGACCAGCGTTTCTGAGGGAAAGGGCTGCGATTCAAAGCGAGCCGAACCTGCCAGTTGCTGGCGGCGCTGCTCGGGGCTGGGGGGCGCTTCTACTTCGGCAAACCAGAAAAAATCGCCGGAGACAATGTCTTTTGGCTGATAAAACACAAAGGCATCCGAAAAACGGGTTTCCAGATGGAGATAATCGTCCAGAATGGCACTCTGGATGCGGCTGGCATAGACAATGCTGTCGGTAATGTGCTTGTTTTTGTCTTCCAATTCATATTTCTGGGCTTCCAGTAGGTCGCGCTGGGCGGCAATTTCTTCACTTTGCATCAGGAGTTCTTCTTTTTGCTTTTCTATTTCCGTGGTGCGTTGTTTTACCTTCTGCTCCAGTTGTTGTTGGTTTTCTTCCTGCAAGCGTTGGTTTTCGTGCAGTTGCAATATCAGGGCCTTGCGGGCTTCTTGGGCCTGCTTTTCGGTAAGCTTGTAGCGTTCGCTTAGCCCCAGCGAAAACAAAGCCACCTCGGCTACAATGCCTGCCTGATACCACCAGACATTGTGCGGCAGGTTGAACACCCCCGAAGACCCCAACAAGAGCACCAATAAGCCGGCTACCATACAGGCCGAGCCCAGGGCAAAATAACGGGCCGCCAAATCTCCCTGAAATAATATGAACAAACTCACAATAAAGAATACCCCAATGATGCCCGAATTGACATATTTTTCATACACCATATAGGTTTGGTAATGCACCGTTACTAAAACTAGCATCAGGCACATCACCATCACAAACAAAGCCATCAGAAAACGCACCCAGACATCCCAGAAGGGATAGCGCGCCCGGGTATGCAAAAAATCTCGCATCAACTGAAGGTAAAAAATGAAGGAAAGATAACCTGTAAAAGGCATATAGAGATAGTTGAGGTCGGGGCGTTCCCCCCAAACAAATTCCCCCCAATAGCCATAATAATTGAGCATATACACAGCGGTGCTCAGCAGGTAGGCCAGGTAAAAAAAATAGGCTCGGTCGCCCAGGCGCACAAACAAGAGGAAATTGTACAAAAACATCATCGCCAGCAAGCCTTGAAAAAAGCCCTGCACCAGATTTTCGCGGCTCATGGCTTCCTGCCAGAGGGTCTTGGATTCAAACCGAAGGTTGGGGCGGGCCGGGAAATGCACCTGATTCTGAAACCGAATATAGACCTTTCGCTGGCTATGGGCCGGCAAGAAGACATTGACGTGGTTCAGCCGGCCTGTGGGCACATCTTTTTGCGCATAAGGCATAAATTGCCCGGATTTTCGCACCGGAAACCGCCCGTCTTCCTGTTCTACATAGACCTCTACATTGGTCAGACGGCCCAAAGTCAGCATCCAGTCCGAATCCAAAGAAGAACGGCTTTGCACATCCAGCCGAAGCCAATATACTTTGAAAGGGAGCAAAGGCACTGCTGGATTGAGCGGCTGAAAATAGGACTGAAAGCTGGGGCGAGTAATCATATCCGCCTGTCGCATCCCGTTGCGGTCTTCCCAATACAAAAGGTGCCGGGCCTCAATCTGTTGCGGTTGGCGCAGGTTATCGATTACCAAAGGCACGGGCCCGGGGCTTCTTGGGCGGGCAGTGCAATACTCAAAAAGCAAAAAAAGAGGAACAGTAATATCCCTTTTAACCAAAATTGAAACATAAATAGCCCTGGTTATTTGTATCAAGCCAAAAGAGGCTAAACAAAATTGCCAAATTTTGATTGAAATTATCAGTTTGCGCCCATATTTTTTATAAATCTATGCGCTCATCCAAAAATTTAAAAGTAATTTTAAGCAAAAAAATAGCTTTTTAGACGGGTTTCTTCTTCAAACTTAAAAGATATGTGGCGCATTTTCTTTTTCACGATAAGTGTTAGTGCTTTTTTTTTGGTCGGGAATCTTTTCGGCCCAGGCCCAAGACCAAGCGCGGTGGGTAGCCCCAACATTGCCCAGTCCGCCTGCGGCCACCTCCGAAGAAGCCCTCAAAGCGGTGCGAATGCAAGAGTATATGCAGGAATTGTATAACCAAAACCAATTTAACGGGGTGGTATTGGTGGCCCAAAAGGGGCGTATTCTTTACCAGGGGGCTTGGGGCTGGAGCAATATTGCCCAAAAAGATACCCTCAATCTGGATACCCCTTTTCGTTTGGCCTCGGTTTCCAAGCAGTTCACGGCCATGGCCATTATGATTCTCAAAGAAGCTGGCAAGCTCCACTATGATGAGCCCATCACCAAATATTTGCCCGAATTGCCCTATTCACAAGTCAGTATTCGCCATCTTTTGCATCATAATTCCGGCTTGCCAGATTATTTTGGGATAGGTTGGTCTATCCAGCAGTTTTTTCCGGCGGGCAAACTCATTGACAATGCCGATATGCTGCGCTATTTCAGTGTGCGCCAGCCCAAACTTGTTTTCAAGCCTGGCCAAAAAGCCAGCTATTCCAATACAGGCTATGTCTTCCTGGCCGCTATCGTAGAAAGGGTCAGCGGCATACCCTTTGCCGAATTTTTGGACAAAAATATCTTCCAGCCCCTGGGAATGAAAAATACATTTGTATATAATACCAAGAACTATCAGACCTATACCAAATGTGATACGTTGCTGGTGCGTCAGGATACCGTGCTGAGGCGGGAAAACGAAATGAAAATAGAAACGATTTTGAAGGTGGAAACGCACCTCCAAAAAAACCGAACGCCGCCGGGCCTTTGGCTATGATTTGAGCTATCCTTACCCCAGTGGTTATATTCCTTTGGACTATCACGCCTTTGATGGCATCAATGGCGAAAAAGGGGTTTGTGCTTCGGCCCTTGACCTGCTCAAATGGGACCAGGCCCTGCACGAACACCAGCTCATCAGCCCCGAAACCCAGGCCGAGGCTTTTCGTGCCAGTCCTATTACTGACCAAAAAGCGTATCACTATGGCTTTGGCTGGAAAATCTACCGCGACCGGCCCTATATTGTCTTCCACCACGGTCTTTACCGGGGCTTTCGTAACTATTTTCATCGCAACCTACGCGACCAAAGCACCATCATTATTTTGAGCAATCGTAACCTGGGCGGGCGAGTAACCCAAATTTATCAGGGCCTGGAGCTCTTGCTGGCCGGTAAAGAATGTAAGGCCCCTAAGGCCAGCCGTCTGGAGCAAAATACCTGGGCCGAGTTCAAGCGAAATCTTTGGATTGACTACGGCTCCAGCCCACGCTAAAAGCGCGAGGGCTTAAACCCCCACCTTGTCTTTCACCTTGCGGTCGTTGGTGTGGATATGGTCCTGGATGTACTCGATGATTTTCCCGGCGATGTCTTTTTGGGTGGCGTTTTCGATGCCTTCCAGCCCCGGGGATGAATTGACCTCTATCACCAGGGGCCCACGTTCAGATTGGAGCATGTCCACGCCAGCCACTACCAGCCCCAGGGCCTTGGCTGCTTTCACGGCGGCAGCTTTTTCGTTTCGGTTGAGCTTGATGGCCGTGCCGCTGCCCCCACGATGAAGGTTAGAGCGAAACTCACCCTCAATGCCCTGGCGTTTCATCGCCCCCACTACCTGCCCATCTACCACAAAAGCCCGGATATCGGCCCCTTTGGCTTCGGCGATGAATTCCTGCACCAAAATATTGGCATTTAGGCCATAAAAAGCTTCCATTACCGATTTGGCGGCGGCTTTGGTTTCGGCCAGCACAACACCCAGCCCCTGCGTGCCTTCCAGAAGTTTGATGACCAGGGGTGTGCCCCCTACCTGTTTGATGAGGTGATTGATGTCGCGTGGATGCTTGGCAAAAGCCGTTCGGGGAATATCTACGCCAGCACGGGCCAAAATCTGGAGAGAGCGTAGTTTATCCCGAGAACGCACCAGGGCCAGCGAGCTTAAAGTGGTGAAGACATTGCTGACCTCAAACTGCCGGATAATGGCACTGCCATAAAAGTAACCGAAGCCCCAATACGCGGAATGATGGCTTCTATTTCTTTAATTTCGTGGTGGTCAAGGTAAATGTCCGAAGCGTCTTTGTGCATCACCACGTGGCATTTGGCGTGGTCAATTACGAGGGCCTCGTGCCCTCGGAGCCGGGCCGCCTCTACCAAGCGACCCGTGGAATATAAATCAGGGTTACGGGAAAGAACAGCAATTTTCATAAAATGCAAGTAATTTGGTGCCCTTTGTTTAGGAAGCGTTGGAAATTTTTTGTTGATAAGAAACATTCTTCTTGGAAACATCCACCATAAATCGGTCTTTGAGCAGGCGCCGCCCCAGCAATACTGGATACTTCATCCTTTCACGGTCGGCCAGGGTAAATTCCGTTTCTATGGTTTGGTTGAACAAAATGAGCGGACTCCGAATAACATACCTAAACTCAGTATGGCCATTGGAGCTTTTTATAGAACGTTCTTCAAAATCGTGGGTGCGGTATTCCTGGTCATTGTATTCGGGGTGCTTTGGGTCCAGCAGTTTGAAGGCGATAATTTCCACGCCATCTTTTTCAATCAGGCGCACACGGTGGCAGTGAATGGCCGAAGTTTGAGCTCCGGTATCAATCTTACAAGGCAAATTGAAAAGGGAAAACTCTGGGAAATCTACCTTGTCCAGGCTGCCGATGATAATTTTTGGGCTTGTTGAAATGGTCTTACGTTTTTTCACAAAAGCTACCTCCTGGTGGTCTCAAAAATTAGAATTTGTGCGGTTTATTAAACTATACTCTTATTTGAAAGTATTATCTTGTCGTGATACCTTATCAAGAAGGCTACAATCAGCCACTAATCTTACAAAAAAATACAATCTTTTGCAATCAGACCAGTATCCGATATTAAATATTCGTAAATATTTTGCCCCAGTACTTCCACTTACTTGGCAGAAATCTTACTTGCTTGCTGGCTTGGCACGATTTTGAGAATATCTTAAATAGTTTGAATCGGATATTCATGTTGCTATACAAACCCGTAAAAAAAAACCAAGCACGTGCTTTTTCCTCTCCAGAGCCCGTTGTGGCTGTGGCTTCGCCTTTGATTATTGAGCGGCTTGTACAGCACCACTGGTGGCGGCCCTTGTTGATGGCTTTGATAGGGCTTTTTGTGTTTAGCTTTGACTTTTTAATCTGGAAAACCCATTTTTGGGCTTGGGTAAGTGTGTTGCTGTGGTGGCCGATGGTTCGCTTCAGTTTTCGCTACCACACCTTCAAAACCGAAATTCAAGGAGCGTATTTGTGTCAAATTCGCCAAAACTACTTTCATCAAGTACTCACTCGCATTGCCCTTCGCGACATTCGCGCCCTGGAAATAGAGCGAAAAATCACCCCGAAAAAAATCATTACCAACTAGGTATTTACCTGGCCAATGGACAGCGCTGGCTGGTTTCCTTTTCCGAGCCAAGTGTCTTAGGCGAGCAAAAGCTTAAATTAATCCTTGAAAAGATGGGATTTATCGAAAAATAAAAAGTCTCTACGCATAACTCCCTCCCTTAGGTTTGATGTTTGCGCTAATGTAGGCAATTTTATGCCAGATTTTGAAAATTGAGCTACTCTTTTCAAAAAAACACTCTTAATTTTTTTGGGTTTATTCATAAAAGCGATTCTCTCATGGCACAATACCAAGCCTTTGCCCCAGATGTAGAAATATCTGGCCACATCCTCCAAGCCACCCTCCTGGCCAACCCTACGCTTGAACCCAAAGTGCGCTCGATAATGGCAGAGAAAGATTTGGCTCAATTTGAGGAACAAGGCTGGTACAATATGCAAGATTATTTGGACGTGGTCAAAGAACTAGGCAAAGAGTTTGGCCCTAGCTTGCTTTTTGCCATCGGTAAATCTATCTCCCAATGTTTGCTTGACCAGGAGCACCCCCAGTCGCTCCACGAAGCACTCCAAACCCTGGATGAAATGTATCGGGCCAATCATCGCGGGCATAACATCGGCTATTACCATCTTCTAAGCTATAGTCCCGACTACAAAGAGGCGAAAGTAGAATGCAAAAATCCTTATCCCTGTTTCCTGGACCGGGGTATCCTGACCGCACTATCCAAGCAATTCAAGCCCAAAGAAGCACAACTCATCAATGTGGAGGTGGACGATGTGCGCCCCCAAAGGCTGGCAGGCAACGATGCCAGTTATTATAATATTTTATGGGTCTAGCCTAAAAAGCGGGCCTTTTCCTCGGGGCTTGGCAAGCGACAAGTTTCCTTTTTGCCAAACCAGCGGTAACGATTCCGGGCAATCCAGTCATAAACGCCGTCTCGTATAAATCGCGGCACGATTTTAAAAACCACTAGTAAGGGCCATAATCCCCGCAAATGCCGGGCTATCTCTAGGGCTGCGCTCGATTTTTCAGAACCTTCCCCCTTTTATCAATATCACACTGCTCAGGGATGGCCCCGACGCAAACAAATGAGCCAGTTGAGATTGGGCAAAATCAGACTGAAGCGAGGCAAACTTAAATCGGCCTTTGCGGTCGCGCTGGATAATGAAATCCACCGTATGATTGCAAAGATTACACACTCCGTCAAATAAAACCACTAAATGACCAGTGGTGCTTATATCAGAATGAAGAACAGGCGTGGGCTTATTCATGAGGTAGTTTCTTCAAAAAAATCTCCCGCCCTTGCTTACTCGAGGGCGGGGGATGGGTTTGACTAATTTTGGTCCTGGCTCCGTACTACGTGAATGGTTCCCCGGAAAGATTTCTCCCGTTTGGCCGGGTCAATACTCAGAAACCGCACTTTGGCCACATAAAAATAAACCCCCGTAGCAACCTCATTGCCACCCCGGTCGCGTCCGTCCCATTCTATCTGGATAGTATCTTCGCGCTCAAATACCAGATTTCCCCAACGATTATACACCTCAAAATCTACTTGCTCCACATACAGCGGATTGGGACAGGGAATAAAAGTGTCATTCCGACCATCTCCATTGACCGTGATGACATTGGGTAATTCAAAATAAAGGCAATTGTCTTGGCATACCTCATTGCTAGGCAGGCTTTGATTGCTGCTTTGGTCAATCGCAATCACCACATAGCAACCAGCCTGTGAGCGTAAACCCGGCGCAAATTCGGGCAGGTTTTGATGCACAAAAAAGGTATCCGGGCCTGTGTAAATCGGGTTGCCAAAATCAAAGGCTTCCTGGCCCGGAGGGCGGTAAAAGAGGGCGAAATTAGATACAGCTTCACAGGCATTGTTATCCAGATTCGGGATTTCCCAAAACAAAGTATTGCTCAGGGTGCTGCCGTCAAAATTGGGCGGGTTGCTGCAAAGCTTGTTGTCCAAAAAGCTGCAATCGTTGGGCAGAATAGACAAAACCGGGGCCGGTGGCGGCGTATTGTCTTCGGGGCTGGCCAAATCCTCCTGCGAATCATTGAGCAAGGGCGAAACAAAATCACCGTTGGATTAAAATAAGAGCCCCGCGTGCTTACATAATACACATACACACTGTCCGGATTCAAACATTCATTATTAAACTGCCCTACATCTACATAGCGAGTTTGGCCTACGTTCACACTGTCAATTAACTGAAAAACCCCGACATTGGCCGTGCGGCGGTAAATCAAATGCGGCCCCACCCCTTCGGCCACATCTGTTCGGTTGGACCAGGGCACATTGAAGTTCCACTCCAGAATAATGCTGTTTTCTGCCGGAGTGGCATCGAGGCGCACACTGGAAGCCGCTTCTGAGCTATCGGTGGGCACGCCGGTGATGTCGGCAAAAAATTCTACAAAATAGCGATAAGCCAAATCCTGGGTATTCAGTCCTGTATCAGTAAAGCTGAGCGGCGTATTTGGGTCTGCTGCCGGGTCAGGAATCGGGAGCGTGTTGATGCGCACAAAATTGGTCCCGGTGAGCCCTTCCGCACGGTAGAGATTGTAGCTGTAAGGGCCGGGAAAACTGGTAAGGTCTAGTTCGGGGGGGAAAATCCAGCGCACTTCTATTTCGCCGCTTGCTGTGGCCGTATTCAGCACACTCACATTGGTAATGACCGGGGCAACTACCGGCAAACGCACACATACTTCCGTGGAGGCAAGGCTTACCCCTCCCTGGGGTTCAGGAAAATTGACCGTGATGACATAGCTATAGCTAATCCCTACCGAAAGGGGGCCATTGTCCCTGAAGGTGGTTTCTTCAACTCCCACCGTACCAATGGCCTCAAACCTAGCATGGCGGGGTCTTGCTCGCAGGCAATCATCGCATTGCAGCCCTCGCGCCGCCAAATCACAATTTCCATTGCGTCAAATTGCGCGGGGCTAAAACCTGGACACTGCAAGCGGTAGTCGTCCCAACTGAGGTCGGTAGCCCGCCCCTGCGGGGTAGCCGCGAGATTCACCGGAGGCGGGCCCTTTACGGTAATCACCATCGTTTGAATATCCACCAGGGCCGTGTTATTTTGTTCAATAGGGTCATCTTCGGCTTTAAATACCACCAGGTAGGGTTGTTCGCGTACGTGCTCACAGCGCGTATCCCAACGGAAAGTAGCCTCGGCGGGCGAAGTTTGGGGGCTAGGCGTAAAAGTAAAAGTGGCTGTTGTGTTGAAAAAGGCCGGATTATACACCCCCTGGTCTTGGTCAGAGCTGATGACCAGGTTTTGGAGGGGAATATCGGGGTCGGTGGCCCTGATGATTTCGTTGATAATGTTTGTATCCTCGTTGGGGTCTTCATTGGCCACAACGCACACATTGGGCACCACCAGGCGTGGGCGGCGGTTGGGGCAGTCATTCACAATGATTTGCATGTCGCGTTTTACAAAGCCAATCCGAATGCCATTGCGCCATTCTTCCACAATGAAAGCAATGTTGTATTCGCCTGCCGTGCCGGGCGAATCCCAGATTAACTCCCCGTTGAGGGGGTCTATGCTGAAAATGCCCGGGGGCAGCCCATCCTCCGTTTCCCCGTTAAAGGCTGGATTATTCGGGTCGCGATAATTATTCACGGGTTGAGTACCGCTCTGAAAAGGAATCACCAGCTTAAAAGAAAGGCTGTCGCCGTCCGGGTCAAAAGCTCCGGGATTATGCTTGAAGCGATTACCCACGCAAGCCAGGTCAATCGGGTCCACGGTCAGGATGGGGGTATCATTAAGCCCTACGGCCGAGTTGATAAACACAAAGGTCTCGACCGAGAAAGGGGTCAGCACCGAATTGTCCATGTTCAATACCCCGGCATTGCGGTTTTCTTCTACAAAAAACACCCGGTAGCTGCCCGGAGCAGCATAAGTATGATTTACCTGATAGACATTGACCGATGTATTGTTACCAATATCAAAACGATTCACTCTTGGGGCTACACTGGTGGTATTGTCGCCAAAATTAATGGTAAGCTGTGGGCTATCTGCCGAAGAAGAATTATCAGTATAAATCCGAATGGTAAACTGATATGACAAAAAACCTGTTCGCACTCCGGTAATTTCCCCGGCGCGAATGTGGGTAGCCCCGGCCTCTTGCAAGGAAATGAAGCCCAACAAAAGGGCAAAAACAAAGCATAATTTCCACATACTGGCTTTCTTCTGGATAGAACAAAAAAATCTTCGCATAAGCTTTTTGGATTCAAACAAGACGTGCCTTTTTTAACAAGAAAAATAAAAATGTAGTTGCTCACTTCTAACGATTGGAGGGCTAAATATACACATTTTTGAAATTACCGGGAAGGCAAAGCGAAAAAAGTAATACTTTTAATCTTGCCTGATACAGACAGGATGCCAGTCCGGCTCATTTTTATCGCCCAAAATGCCTTAATTTTGTGGCTATGAAAATGAGAATCGGGATTTTTTTTGGCGGGCCTTCCCGTGAGCGGGAAGTTTCCTTTGCTGGGGGGCGCACCATCTACGACAACCTGGACAAAAACTTATTTGAGCCGGTGCCCATCTTTGTGGATAGCCTCGGTCATTTTATTCTCCTGCGTTGGGAATTTCTCTACAAAGGCACCATTCGGGATTTTTATCCCCCGGCGCAGTTTACATTTTGGGAGGGCAAGCGTTCGCCTTTTCAAGTCTATATTGAGTCTTTGGGCGAATTGCCAGAGGCCGAGCTAGAAGCCATCATCGCCCAAGTAGGGCAAACCATCTATCCCCATCAGTTTAAAAAATATTTTGATTTTGCTTTTTTGGCTTTGCATGGTGCACAAGGCGAAGATGGCAGTTTGCAAGGTTTGTTAGAGTGGTATGGTATTCCTTACTCAGGTTCGGGTATTTTACCCTCTGCCATTGGGGTCAATAAAATCGCACAATCAGCATTTTTGAGAGATGCAGGTTTTGCACGTCCGCGTCAGATTCAGGTCTCTTACCAAGAGTGGCAGAAGTTTGACAAAGCCATGCTTTTAGAGTACCTTATCACCAAGATAGGCATGCCCTTAGTAATTAAATCACCTAATCAGGGTTCATCTATTGGCGTGTCTATTATCAAAGACAAAGATATCAAAAAACTTATAGCAGCCGTAAATAAGAGTTTTTTGTGCGAGAGGTCAATGCAAGCGAGTGGCAATCGCTCACAGAAGCACAAAAATATGATTGGCTTGTAAGTTTTACAGACATTCGTGAGGGGCTAGGTTTTCCGGTAGAGGCAGTGCTTTCAAAAGAAGAAAGAAGCATCAACTTATACCGCCCTGAAGAACTCTACCAATACCTCAACGAGCATCTCAAGCACCCTGAGGCTTTGGTCTTACTCAAAGCGCAAAGCGTGGAAAGCCAAGTACTCTTTGAAGAGTACTTGGAGGGCAAAGAGTTTTCGTGTATCGTGATTAGAAAAGAAAATGGCCAGCCCTTTGCCCTGCCTCCCACGGAAATCATTAAATACAACACACTTTTTGACTACCGCTCAAAGTACCTTCCCGGTACGAGCCGAAAAATTACGCCCATTGATACAGGTAGAGCTACCTTAATGCAAATCAGAGAAGATTGTCTGAATCTTTTTGAAGTCATTAAAGCCAATGTATATGCGCGTATTGATGGCTTCATCACCAAAAAAATGAGATATACCTCAACGACCCCAACACCACCTCAGGGATGATGCCTTCCTCTTTCTTCTTTCACCAAGCAGCTGAGATAGGGCTGAATGCTTCGGCTTTTCTTACCTACATTATCCGAACTTCTCTTAAAGAAAGATTAGAAAATGGAAAAACCAAGCATTTACACAGCAGCTACTCACTCAGCTAGACCAAAGCATAGCCCTTGCCCAACAGAAAGAAGAGCAAAAAATCAATGTTGCTGTGATAATGGGAGGCTTCTCTAGCGAAAGGCATATCTCTATGGAAAGCGGGAGAAATATTTATGAAAAATTAGCTTCCTCTGCCAAATACCGTCCTGTTCCTGTTTTTCTTACGGGAAATGAGGGGCATCACGAATTATATCTTTTGCCCATCAATTTTATGCTCAAAGATAATGCTGATGACATTAAGGAAAAAATTCACCACAATCTTTGCCAACAGCCCAAAGGAGAAAATGAGCAAATTCTGCTTGACATCAGGCAAGAAGCCGCCCCCCTCACTCAAAAATATGCAGGAGGAATGATAGAACAGCCTACACCCATTAGCTATGAAGGGCTTGCAGAGTTGGTAGAAGTAGTTTTTATAGCCCTGCACGGTCGCCGGCGAGACGGAGCCTTGCAAGCCGAGCTGGAGAAGGTAGGACTGCCCTACAATGGCTCAGGGATAGAGAGCTCGCGCATCACCATCAATAAATTTGAAACCAACGAGATACTGCGACAACACGGAGTTTTAGTGGCCCAGCATCGGCTGGTGCATCGGGCCGACTGGCAGGGGCGCGAAGCCCTTTTCTTACAGGAAATTGAGACGCAATTTGCCTACCCCCTCATTGCCAAGCCCGCTGACGATGGCTGTAGCTCTGCCGTTAAAAAAATTAAAAACCCGGATGAAATGGCCGCCTTTGCCCGGATGATGTTTCGGCCTGAAGCGGCTTTTCTGGAAGCCGAAAGCCAGGTGTTGAAACTCAAAAACAATGAAGAGTTTCCTCAAAAGGCGTTTTTTCTGATTGAAGAACTGATTACTGCCCAGGGAGCCGCCCATTTTCTGGAAATCACAGGGGGCTTACTGACCCATCTGGAAGGGGGGGACATCCGATACGAAATTTTTGAGCCTTCCGAAACCCTGGCCCAGGGAGAAGTGCTTTCGCTGGAAGAAAAATTCTTGGCCGGCGAAGGACAAAACATTACCCCCCGCCCGCTACGATCGCGACCCGGAGCGCAATGCCCAAATCTCCAAAAAAGTAAGGAGCGAGCTGGAGAAAGTAGCCCGTATCCTGCATATTGAAGGCTATGCCCGCATTGATGCTTTTGTCCGTATTTGGAACCCCGAGCAGGTGGAATTGATAGTGATTGAGGTCAATTCACTGCCTGGTATGACACCCGCCACCTGCATTTTTCATCAATCGGCCATAAATGGCTATAAGCCCTACCATTTTATTGATGCAATTCTTAACTTTGCCCAACAAAAATCCGTTCTACCCTGATCCTGAAGGAGGAGTGATGAGAAAAACCCTGTTGCTGATTAAAACGCATACCTGGACTGACCTACTGGTGCATCTGGGGCTGGCCATCATTGTATCTACGATTATTTTCTTGCTTTTTTTTAATTCCTATCTACCCGCCCTCACCTATCACCGCGAAACCGTAACAGTACCCGATGTGCAGGGTATGAGTGTGGATGAATTAAAGTCATTTTTGGAAGCCCGCGACCTGGATTTTGAAATCACTGATTCCAGTTATTCTAAGCGGCATCGGCCCAATGTAGTCATCAGCCAGTCGCCAGTGCCTGGGGCTAAAGTGAAAAGAAGCCGTAAACTGCGTTTGTCTATCAATCCCAAAACCCCGCCCAAAGTCAGAATGCCCAAAGTGGTGGACATGCCTTTTACTGAGGCCTTGCGTACACTCCGCAATGCAGACCTTGACCTGGGACGAGTCAAATATAAACCTTATCTGGGCCAGAATGTGATTTTGGAACAGTCTATCCGAGGGCGCACCTATACAGCCGAAGAAATTTTGGCCGGAATTGAAATCCCCAAAGGCACTAAAATTGACCTGCTCGTGGGCGATGGAGTAGGCGAAAAAGAGTTTCCTGTGCCCGACCTGGTCTTGCTCCCCCTTGATGAGGCCGAGTTTGTCATCAAAGGACACGAACTGATATTGGGAACCATCAATTATGACTATAACAGCAAGCGCGAAATCGGTACAGTCATTAAACAAAGCCCGCCCGTATATATTGGCCGGGCCAAAACCGGGGTGAAGCCTGGAAGCCCCATGGACGACCGCGAGCGCAACATGATTCGCTCTGGAGAAATCATCGACCTTTGGGTAGCCGGCAATCCCGCCGCCCGCCCCGGCGATGCCGAGGAAGAAGAAGAAATGAGTGAGGCTGAGCGTCGTTACCGGGATTCTATCAATCGCAACATTAACGAGCGCCGCTACGAGGATTTTGAGAAATACCGGAAAAAACAATTGGGTATAGAAGAAGGGGAAGAAGGGAAAAAACCAAAACCCAAAACACCACCAAAACCTGAACCCAACCTCCCCCCTAAACCATAGGGCACGTCTCGGCCCTTTTTGGCGTTGGCTAAGAAGGGTCAATCTTAAAAAACAGGCCTGGCGAATATCTATGCGAAATCTATTCTTTTGGTTCGTATTTCTGTGTTGCTTTGTGCCGAAGCTCCCGGCCCAAGTGCGCTTTGAAATTGTTCCCAATCAGACCAACTATCAGGAGGCAGCGTCTTACAAGGCTTGGCAAAAGCCAAGACCCAAATCCGGGGCTTTATCTTTGCCTTTTTTGGATGACTTTTCAACCTATTCCGGCATTCCCGACACCCTTCTTTGGGAAAATGAGGGTGGCACATTGGTCAATAACCAAATGGCCATTGCCCCAATTAGCCTCGGGGCGGCTACTTTTGATGGGCTGGATGCCCAGGGCAACCCTTATGATTTCTCGGATGTAGTCAACGATGCCATTGGCCTGACGGACCAACTGGTGTCGCAAATACTCGATTTATCCATTTATACCCCCGCCGATTCACTTTATCTCAGTTTTTATTGGCAGAGAGAAGGCCGGGGCGAAATCCCGGATGAAATAGATTCTCTGCGTTTGCAATTTAAAGACCAGGCCGGAGACTGGGCCACCGTTTGGCAACAAAGGGGCGGGGAGCCAACCGAGGCTTTTGGGCTACAAATGGTGCCCTTGCGGGAGGCGGCTTATTTTTTTGAGACTTTTCAGTTTCGCTTTCAGGCCTTTGGGCGGCAGGCTGGCCTTTATGATGTATGGCATCTCGATTATATCTATCTCAATGCCAGTCGCTTTGCCCAGGATTTTTACCCGGATGAGATAGCCGTGTCGGCGGCTGTAAATCCCTTCCTACGTCGGTATTCGGCCATGCCTCTGAATCAGTACTTGGCCAATCCGGGCCCGGAAACAGCCGCCCAATTTCGCACTACACTCAATAACCTGAGTAATCCGGCCACCATTGATGCCCCCAGCTATCGTTGTGTGTTGCGCGAAAAAAACACGGATACTGAACTGGCCGAACTGGCCAATACGGCGGCTTTTATCATTCCCGGAGATGCCCGTGATTTTGAAATCATGGCGGACATTCCTTTGAATTTGGTCTTGCCAGTGGCCGATTCGCTGGTAATCGAGGCGGAGTTTATTGTTTCAACCGGAGATAATACCAGCCAAATTCCTCCGCTTGATTTGCGCCGCAATGATACCATCCGGGGGCAAACGGTTTTGAAAGATTACCTGGCCTATGATGATGGCTCTGCCGAATATGGAGCGGGCCTCAATCAGATTTTTGGCCAGGTGGCGGTGCTTTTTGAACTCAACACCCCAGATGTACTGACGGATGTGCAGGTACACATTACCAAACTGGAGCGCGACCTCACTGGCCAAACCTTTAACCTGGTGGTTTGGAAAAGCATTGGTGCCCCTCGCGATTCGGTGCTCTACAAAATTAATGTGCCTATCCGCTATGCCCCTACCCGCGATGGCTATTTGAGCATTACCGAGATTCGCAAGTTGAGCAATCCCAGTTTTGAATTCGAACCCATTGCCATTGAGGGGCCATTTTATGTGGGCTGGGAGCAAACCACCAACGACCGGGTTACTTTTGGCTATGACCGCAACCTTGATGCCTCGGCACAGATTTTTTTTAATGCTGGCAATGAATGGTTGCCTTTCACCGCCGAACCCGAGGAAAGGGGCAGTTTAATGATTCGCCCTGTGTTTGGCGATGAAGTAGTAACCGAACTGCCTGAAAGCCAAGAAACCGATTTTCAGGTTTTTCCTAATCCCACCAAAGGAAGAATTTATTTTAAAGGTAAGATGCCGGAAAAAATAGAACTTTGGCAACTTACGGGTCGTATTTTACAGACACATACGCTTCAAGTACCCTATTGCGACCTGGGAACTGTGCCTCCGGGGGTGTATTTCCTTCGAGCTTATTTTTCAAATCAGTCGCGACTGACGCGACGATTGGTCATATTGCCCGAATAATAAAACAAGCACACCCCACAGATTATTTAATGCAATTATTGGTTTATTTGGCCAATCTTTTACCCACTGATTATGCTTATCATCGACCATACCTATATTAGCGACGAGATATTTGAAGAGTTTTTTGTCTGTGATTTGGAAAAGTGCCAAGGAGCCTGTTGTGTAGAAGGCGACCTGGGAGCTCCGCTGGAAGAAGAAGAACTCGGCATATTGCGGGCCAATTTAGAAAAAATAAAACCCTTTTTAACGCCCAAAGGCTTGGCCGCGATTGAGAAGCAAGGGCCCTACGTGCTGGACGAGGATGGAGAGTATTCTACGCCTACCATTGGCGGCCGAGAGTGCGCTTATGCTTATTATGACCGGCGCGGCATCCTGAAATGCGGCATCGAGGCGGCTTACCAGGCGGGTCAAATTGATTTTCAAAAACCTATCTCTTGCCATCTGTATCCCATTCGCCTGACTAAGGTAGATGTTTCGGAAGCTCTCAACTACAATCGCTGGCATATCTGTAGCCCAGCCTGTAAACTGGGCGAAGCCCTTCGTATCCCGATATATAAGTTTTTAAAAAATGCGCTTATCCGCCGCTATGGGGAGGCCTGGTATGCTGAACTAGAACGCCTTGCTGCGGCACGGCTTTTAGAAAAAGCAAAGCTTTAGCCCAATCCCGGACAGGGCCGCCGAAGGCAGGAGGAGTAATTGGTATGGACTTACGTTCGTCGATTTTTCGGATAATTGCTACTAATTATACTAAAAATATTACATCTTTAAGCCGGATTGACTAAGAACTATTAGATTTAGCTTTGAAAAATTAAAATACCTCCTGTTCAAGGCCAAATATATTCTATGCGCAAAAAGGCTGGTTTGGCGATATATTTAATGCTTGGAATTTTGCCGGTGCAAGCCCTGTGGGGGCAGTCTTATCCGGCTGATTCACTCAATGAATTGCTACGCCGGAGCACTACCAATAATCTTGACAAAGTCAAGACCCTCAATCTCATGTCGGTGGAGTTGCTGTCTCGTTCTGCCAAAAAATCTTTGATATATGCCCAGCAGGCCCTCCTGCTGGCCGAACGTATCAACTACCGCCAAGGCATTAGTGAGGCTTTGTTTTATATCGCCCAGGCATACCAATCCCAAGACGATTACGCCAAAGCACTTCAATATTATCTTCGTTCAGTCAAGTTTTACCGCAGTACTAATCAATTCAAAGGGGAAGCCAGTGCTTTATCCGCCGTAGGCACAATTTACAACAACCTGGGTGATTATCAGCAGGCCCTCAGCTATCATCTACAATCCCTGAAAATCTTTGAGAAAATTAAGGATACTCCCGGCCAGGTGAGCGCATTGTGTGAAATTGGCCTTATCTACACAGCACTAAGGGATTACGAACTCGCCCGTCAAACTTTTGAAAAAGTTGAAGGCTTGGTGCAGGATAAAAATGCGCCGGCTCTGCGGGGGCTTCTATACCAAAGCCTGGGCAAATATGCCCGAGCGAGGGGGCTTTTCAAACAGGCCCTTTTGCATTACCAAAAATCCCTCGATGCCTATCAATTGGCCCAGCTCCCCCAGCCAGCGGCTCGTTCGCTCAATGGGTTGGGCGACACCTATCTGGGACTTGGGCAAGACAACCGTGCCCTGGAAGCCTATCTGAAAGCCCTCCAAATTCAGCAAGACCTGTCAGACAATCTCGGCCAGGCCTTTTCTTACCACGGGATTGGCAAGCTGTATTTTCAAACCAGTAATTACGAACGCGCTAAAGAGTATTTTGGGAGAAGCCTGCGCCTGGCCCAAACCCTGGATTATAAAGAACTTATTCGGGATAGCTATCAACAGTTGGCCCTCATCGCCGAAAAACAAGCCCAAAGCGAAACGGCTCTCGAGCTATACAAAAAGTACAAGTTTTATAACGATTCGCTTTATAACCAATCCAAATTGGCACTTTTGGCCGAAATGCAAATCCGCTATGGGCTGGACCGCCAGGAACAAGAAGCATTGAGCCAGAAAAGACGCATCGAGGCCCTCAACCAAATCGGAGTGCAGCAAAGCCTCGAAATTATCAATCAAAAACGCGACATTCGTCAGCGCAACCTCATACTGGGGGCACTCATGGTCATTGTGGTACTGGTAAGTGCCTTTTTGGTGGCTTTGAACCAAAACCGCCGAAAAATCCGGCAAATCAACATCCGCCTAAGTCAACAAAACGAAGAAATCAACCGCCAAAAGACAGAACTCGAAACCAAAAGCAGCGAACTGGTGCGTTCTTATCTGAAGATTACCGAAAGCATCCGTTATGCCGAGTCCCTGCAAAAATCTTTATTGCCCGATACCCCAACTATGCAGCAGGTACTGGGGGAGCATTTTGTAATGTTGAAGCCAAAGGAAATTGTTTCGGGTGATTTTTACTGGCTCAGCCAGGTGGGTCCTTACACCTTTGTTGCGGTGGTAGATTGCACCGGGCACGGCGTTTCGGGAGGCTTCACTTCTATCATCGGGCAAACCTTGCTCAACGAAATCATTAATCAAAATCAGGTAATTGCTCCTGCCGAAATTCTCAAACAGCTCAATGCTAAGGTGTCCCTGGCCATCGACCCCGCCAACCAGGCTTTCCCCGTGGGAATGGAGGCTATCTTGCTTCGGCTGGAAAAAACGGCCCAGAACCCCGAGAGGTAAATCTGGTATTTGCCGGAGCCAAAAGACCGCTCTAATGTGTTGCGCCCCCGGGAAGTGCCCAAGCCAC
>JAAUUB010000227.1 GCA_012031215.1 Microscillaceae bacterium
CCGTGAGGGGCATTCAGTCTGATTTGGAGCAGGATGAACGCGAAAATATCATCCGGGGATTTCAAAAACCGGCAATTTAGGGTCTTGATTGGCACCGACATCATTGCGCGGGGCATTGACATTCAAGGCATTGACCTGGTCATTAATTTTGAAGTGCCTTATAGCACCGACGATTATGTGCACCGGGTAGGGCGCACAGCCCGCGCCGACTCCGACGGATATGCCTTTACCTTTGTGGGCGAGCGCGAACAGCAAAGCTTTTATGCTATTGAGCGGGCCCTTGGCATTGAAGTAACCCGTTTTGACCTGCCCCCCTATCTGGGGGAGCCGCCCGCCATTCAGGAACCCCGCGCCCGAGGCGGAGGTGGCGAGCGTCGCAATTTCAAAGGCGGCGGGAAGCGAAAAAGCAGTTCCCAACGTGGGCCCCGGAACGCAAAAAAATAGATTTTTTATCCTTAAAATTTTAATTATGAAATCTCTCATTTTCTGCTTTCTCCTTGTGTGCAGTTTGCCTGTACTGAGGGCGCAGGGCAATTTTATAGAGTTGGAAAGCAAGGCCACCCGCAAAGTGAAAGCGGAGAAATTGGTATATATAGTGAACATCAGCCAGACCGAGGAGTATGACTATGATGACTATGATTATACAGTGGATGAACCAGCCCAAGAAGAATATCCTATTCCCAACAAACGAAAGCCAGAGAAAAAGCGCAAAAAAGAGGAGGAGGCCGAAGAAACTTATACCCCCCCTGCCTATGAACCTACGCCTACGCCGGAATATGAAGAAGAAAACTCTCTAAAAAAGAAACAAGAAATGATTCGCCAGTTGAGCGAGGCACTCGGGATAGAAGCAGGCGAGCTGAAGGAAATGAACGGCTTTTTTATGGCGAAGCAGTTTGGGAGGGAGGGCGATTTTTCGCTTTCGTTTCAAATCCCGGTGAGCCGCCGTACAGAAGTAGAAGAAATCCTGAACCAAGCAGTTGATACCTGGCAGTTGGTGAAGGGGGAAATCTCTTCTGATTTGCAACTCACCATTGAAAAAGAACTATTGTCGGAGGCCATTGCGCAGGCACGCAACAAAGCCCAGGCCGTGGCCCAGTCCGAAAAACGCGCTTTGGGCAGCATTCTTTCTATTCAGGAAAGTTCGCCAAACAATGATATACTCAACCAACTGTATGGCGAGCAAATGATGAGCATGATTCAAAGTATGTTTGTAGCGGGCACTAATAGCGAATGGGTAGAAGTAAAACAGGCCGTGAAGGTGCGCTTTGCTTTCTGACCGGAATAAAGCACTGTACTATTTTATGATATTGGGCAAGGGATTTTTTCTTTTGCCCTTGTTTTTGCTGCTTTAGGGTGCTTTTCATTTACCACAGGCTCATTTCCACTTTGATTTGCTGGTATTCATTCAGGTCTAGCCCCATCTGTAGCAAGAAATCATAATCTTCCTCAAACTCATCTAAAAAATCATATTATCGGCAAAAAGAGCTCGGCTTTGGGCATATAAAGCCCGGGCCTGACTGGTCTTGCCTCCAAAGAGTTGTAGGTGTCCCAGGGTGAGCAGGTCGTGGGCATCGGCTTCATTTCTTTGTTGCAATTGCAAGAGGAAGTCAAGGGCCTTGTCAAACTGCCCCAGTCGGAAATGCGTTTGCCCCAGGGCGGCCAGGTTCCAGGGGTCATCGGGCTTCAGCGTGTGTGCGCGCTGGTAATACTCGAGCGCCTGCTCCCATTGTCCGGTTTTTTGAAAGCAGTAGCCGATATTGTCCAGCACAAACGTATTTTGCGGGTTGTGCCTTTCGGCTTCCTGGTAGGCGGCCAAAGCCTGGGGGTAGTTTTCCAGTTCCTGGTGGCAATAGCCGAGGTTTTCCCAGGCGTAGGTGTGCTGGGGATGAAGCCGTAGGGAGTATTCATAGCAGGCAATGGCTTCGTAAAAGCCATTCTTTAAACCCAGCGCATTTTGTAGGGCCATTTCTTGGTAGCAAAAGCCCAGGTTGTCATACACAAAAGTATTTTCAACGCCTTGGTCTCGAAGTTCTTGAAAACAAGCCAGGGCTTCTTCATATTGCTTTTGCTCGCGGTAGCAGAGGCCAAGATTTTCCCAGGCCAGTTGATAAGCGGGGTCTTGGGCAATCACCTTTTCATAGAGCGCAATGGCTTTGGGAAGAGCATTTTGTTGCTGGTGGCAAAAGGCCATCTGGCACTGGTTCCAGAGGTTGCTTTCATATTTTTCGGCTTCCTCGTGCCAGGCCAGCGCTTGGACGAAATCACCCAGATTTTGGAAGCAATAGCCCATTTGGCGCAGATTCCAGGCATCCTGGGGCTGGAGGCGTCGGGCCTTTTGATGATACTCAAGGGCTACTTCAAACTCTTGCAGGTGTTGGTAAGCATAGCCAATATGGGCAAGGGTATTGGCATTTTTGGGCTCCAGCCGGTCAGATTCGCGGTAGTAGCGCAGGGCTTTGCCGTATTGTTTTTTTTCCGTGTAGCAGTGTCCCAACTGGCGCAAGTTCCAGGCATCCTCAGGATAGCGTTGAAAGGCGGCCAGGTGGTAATGCAGGGCCTGGTCAAAATCTTGCTGCATTTGGTAGCAATAGCCCAGGTGCGATAAATTCCAACTGTCGTGCGGCGAGAGGGCCAATATCTGAAGGTGGTAGTGTTGCGCTTCCTCATAAAGGGCAAGTTTTTGGAGGCAGTAGCCGATGTTCTTGAGCAAGGCCAGGTCTTGGCCTCGGGTCATTTCCAGTTTTTGGTAGAGTGCCAAAGCCTGGGCAAAATCTCCCATTTTTTGGTGGCATTGGGCTGTTTCCCAAAGATAAAGTCCATTGTCGGGCTGGGCCTGAAGCAGCGGTAACCAACAGGAAAGTGCCTCCTGGTATTGCTGGGCTTTGACAAATGCCTCAGCCTGAGAAAGCAAGTGATGCGTGTTCATAAGCAGGAAACGATGCCTACCCACCAATCGGTGAAGGTAATAAGCCAAAGTTAGGATTTTTCAGTTTTTTGTCGAAATTTTTTCAACACAGATTTTTAACCCTCCGCTTTTTTTTTACAGAAGCCGGGCCACTACCATGCCCAGCACTCCCAATCGCAAGGTCCAGGCCAAGGTGCGTATCCAGTTCATCGCTACCAATTGTTGAATAATCCCCAGGTCAAAGCCCTGCTCCAGGCGATTGTGCAAGGGAATGGCCCAGAAAAAGGTACTCAACCAAATCAGCCCCACCAGTCCGAGAAGCCCTGCGTTGAGCCAGGGGGGCAATAACTCTTCGGGAATAGCCGCCCCAAGCCATAGCCCAGCGGCCAAAGCCAATTCCAAGACCATAGGCAAGGCCACAATTAGGGTGATGCGGGCGGTATGAAAAGGATGAAAATCGCTAAATGCCGCAGGCCCAAACTTGGCAAAGCTGGGATAATGCAATACCTGGATGGTCCAGATAAGCCCGGTAAGATAGGCCGTTACCAATAAATTGCCCAAAAGGAGCCATTTTTCGTAAGTAGGCATAAAAAAATGATTTTTATAGAATTGCGCATTTCCAACTTACAAATAAGTTTATTTGGAAAAATGTTTGCCACTAATACAAGCACCACCACGTTCACACTTCTTCAATACTTCCCTATGCAAAGCAAGAAAATTGTTTATCCATTGATAATCCTACTTTGGGGGGCTTGTGGCCCGACCTCGCGCCCGGATGCAAATCGGCCCGACAACCCCAGCTTTCAGGTGGCAGAATCGCTTGAGACGGAAAGGCCTCGCCGCCTTTCTTCGGCCAAACGCCCCCCCCGTCGCACCTACGAGGAGCAAGACCTCTATCAGGAAAGCCGGGCCAAAGTCAAGCTGGGCAAGCTGTATGGCTATGTGGATGAAGAAGGCCATGAAGTAATTCCGGTTCGGTTTAGCCAGGCTGAGCGCTTTGCCGACAGCCTGGCCAGAGTGGCCATAGGCGATAAATGGGGCCTGATTGACTATGAGGGCAAGGAGGTCATTGAAATAAAATATGACAAGGTAGGGCCCCTGAAAGAGGGCCTAGTTGCGGTGGCCCTCGAGGGAAAACATGGCTTTCTGAACCGAAAAGGGGAAGAAATAGTGCCTCTGGAATATAACTGGGTCGGAAATTTTTCCGAAGGCTTTGCCAAAGTAGAAAAGGAAGGCAAATGGGGATATATTGACGCAGAGGGCAAAGCACTGACAGCCCTGGAGTATGATGCCGCCCGCGATTTTCACGAAAAAAGGGCCGGGGTATGGCTAAATCGCCAGTGGGCTTACCTTGATGAAAAAGGCAAAATAGTAATTCCCCCACAATTTGACCGGGCCTTTGACTTTAAAAAAGGGCAGGCGAAGGTAGTGAAGGCTGGCATTACTTATTTCATCAACCCACAAGGAAAATGCGTGAAAGACTGCCCGGAAAAAATGCCCTAATCCATCATCATCAGGGCTGCAATTTGCGTTATAGACACAATTATTCTTGGTAAAATAATATATATTTACACTTTAAGCCTTATGCAATCTTAAAATAACTAAAACAAGCCCTTACCAACCTTGCCACTATGCTTTTTAAACTGCCAAAGGGTCTTATTTTTTTACTGCTCGCTAGCTTGGCTGTGCAAGTCCCAGTCCCGGCCCAGGATACCTCACTTCAACCGCCCCAAGCCCCCAGCCCGGCCTTGTCTGGCTTGCATAAGCGATTGATACAGGCCCAAAAAAAAGGGCTTCCTTTGCCTATTGTGCAAGCCCACCAGGCCCTGGCACAACACTATCTTCGCCAGCAAAAGCCCCAATTGTCCCTCCAACACCTCGAGCTGGCCCAGCAACATTGGCAGCAATACCAGGCTTCTTTCTCCGGAAAGCTCCCGCAAAAAATTTACCGCTTGCGCAATCTGGCTTTATTACTCGGCTTTTTTGTGCTTTTGGCCGCCGTGCTGGCTCTGCTTTTTTGGCGAATCTCTTTCCGCCGCCAACAACACAATCAAATCCTGGAAGCCGCTGTGGCCGATAAAACCCAGGCCCTGAACCAGGTCATCACGGCCCTAGAGCGTTCTAATCAAGAACTAGATACTTTTTTATATAAATCTTCGCACGACCTCAAAGGGCCACTCACCACCCTGGACGGTTTGTGCAATGTGGGCCTGATGGAACTCGAGAATGAGCCCGCCCGCGAATACCTCACTATGCAAAAAAAAGTGATTCACAACATGCAATTGCTCCTGTTTAGAATCATGGAAATAGGAGATATTCGCAACCATGAACCCCAATGGCAGTCTTTTGATTTTTACCGTTTCTGCCGAAGGATGGTGCGGAGCATGAACCGCATCGAGGGCTTTCAAAAGGTGAATTTTATGCTGGAAGTACCCGAAAAAACCCGCCTGAGTACCGATATCGATATGCTGGACATTGCCCTGGACAATGTCATTCGTAATGCCATTCAACACGCCAATTACAAAAACACCCAAACCCCTACGGTCAGGATTAGTTTTGTGGCCCATGCCCAGGAATGGCTAACGGATGTTTGCGACAACGGCCAGGGGATTTTGCCCGAAATACAGGACCGGATATTCGATATGTTTTTCCGGGGCACCGATTATTTCAAAGGCTTTGGACTCGGCCTGTACAAAGCCAAAATTGCCCTTGAAAAAGTGGGCGGGAAGGTGTTTTTAGTACACTCCCGCGCCGGCGAAACCCGCCTTCGCATCACCCTGCCTCGGCAGGAAGTGCCCCTGCGCCATAATCAAAACCGAAAAACTCAGTCCCCTACCTTTGCCGTAGAGAGGCTATCCCGTGAACTAAACTAGGTGCTGAAAACCAGCTTTTATTTCTTGAAAGTGAAATTTCGGAAAGTATATTCAAATTTTAACAAAAAATAGCGTTGCAAAACATTGGTGCGCACGTCTTCAATAGAAACCTCCGACACATTGCGCTGAATGCTGTTGTTTTGGTTGAGCAGGTCAAAAACCTGCACCGAAAGCTCCCCCTGCTGTTTTTTGAAAAACTTTTTGCCAAAGCTCATGTTCCAAAGCCAAAAACTTTGGTCAAAACCCTCGGCCAGGCCATCAAACCATTGCTGGTTGAGCTCACTCCGCAAGACCCAGCCACCCGGGGTGATGCCTGTAAACCTAACACTATTGTTTAGGGTCAGAAAGCGATTGTTCAGGTCGGTTTGCAAGGTATTGCGCACCCAATTGTAGGCCGGGTTCACACTGAACGTAAAGTCAATATTAGGGCTGATGTTACTGCTCAGCACCAATCCCAGACCTACCGAGGGATTATTGGCAAAATTGCTTTGGCCATTGATGAGGCCCGGTGTGCGAAGGTAAGCCAGATTCAGGTTAAGATTCAGATTGCTTTTGAGGGCTTTCAAAGGCAGGCCATAGGTAAACAAGCCGCGCAGGTTCCAGAACCCATTCAGATTGACCGGAAGGGTGATTTGCCCTCCGCGGGCCAGCACTACATCCGCCTGCACGAGGCTGTCGGCCTGCGCCACCCGGGTTTCGGTGCCGATATAGTTTTGGGTGTAGCTTCCTCCCAGAAAGAAAAACAAAGTCCGTGATTTTTCGGGATTAGGCCCGGCATAGCGCAATACCCAGCGGTGTTGGTATTCCTGAAGGAGGGCCGGATTCCCCACACTCAGTTGCAAAGGGTTTTGGTTATTGATAAGGGCTTGCAATTGCGCCACCGAGGGCACCTGGGTAGAAGTGCGGTAGAAAATGCGCAGGTTTTTGCCCGAACTGCCCCGCCAGTTGACCATGACGGAGGGCAGGGCATTGTGAAAATCGCGCTTTAGATTTTCCGGGCTTGGAAAGACCGTTTCATTGTCTAAAAAAGCCCATTGATAATTGAGTCGCAGCATGCCTGTCCAGGTATTTTTGCGAAAACGCAAGCCTGAGCCCAGGTTGAATGTTCGGTAAAGGCTTTCAAAAGCGTTGGAAAGTGTAGGCAAAAAAGTGCTGTAGTCTTGGGTGCTTTCTTCAAACTGAAAAGTATTTTGCGCTGACTCGGTATGTTGAAAACTCAACTGGGCATTGCTCATCCAAAACCAGGTACGGCTCAGAGGCTCGGTATAAATCAAATTGCTCGAGAAAGTGCGGGTGAGCGCCTCCCGGTCATTTTGTTGATTAGTGGTGGTCTGAGTGGGGATTTCTTCTTCAAAGGAGGTATTTTCCGAGGCCAGTGTGCCATTGCTTTGCTGCTGGTTCAGCAAGGTATTAAAGTTAA
>JAAUUB010000228.1 GCA_012031215.1 Microscillaceae bacterium
CTTTTCCATCAATGGAGAGGCCAACTACCTCTTCCCCCTCAAAGGGGGGAAAATCACGCCCTATGCCCTGGCTGGTTTGAACTTCATAACGGTATCGGTCAAGGTAGAAGGCAATGCCGCCGGCGTGGTATCGGGCGAAGTAGCCGAAAGCGAATCGGGCCTCAGCTTCAATTTTGGGGGGGGTGTGGACTTTAACCTGGATAAAATCACCCCCTTTGTCGAAATCAAATACAGTGCGGGCGAGGCCAATTATGCGGTCATTGTGGGCGGCATCAAGTTCCTGTTCAATTAAAATCTTTTGCCTCTATATCCATTTTCCATTTTCCAAACCCTTTAAGTCTTATGAAAAAGTTTATGTTTTGTGCTCTTTTGTGCCTGGGCTTGTGCCTGAGCAGTATGCTTGCAAAGGCCCAGGTGATTTACCGGGCTACGCCGATTGCCATCACGGCAGTGCCTACGGTGTGTGTCAATCAATTTAACCAGGATTTTCCGGACAAGCCTGGAGCCACCTGGGAAAAACACACGGCCTCAGGCACGGTCAGCAACCTGGACAAAATCCACTTCGTGGTGCGCTTCAACCACGAAACCCGCGCTACCCGCGCCCGCTACCGCGACAATGGCCAGGGCGTATCGGTGATTACCTTTTTGGGGGTGCAGATTCCCGACAACATCCGGGCCAAGGCCGCCAGCCTTTATCCAGGCTTCGTGCTGACGAGCGGAGAGCGCATCAAATCCGTTTCCAAAGGCCAGGAAGTGTATCGCCTGCGTTTTCGGGTGCGGGCCGCCAAACGAGTTGCCTATTTTGATGAACAGGGCAATGAACTCAAACTGGCCAACCTTGACTCTAGCTTGACGCTTGAAGACGGGCAATAGGCTTTGTCGAAAAAACCCGCCGATTGTCTCCTTTGGCGGGTTTTTCTCCCAAGATTGTGCTTAATTACTCATCCATAAACCGCATCCTAAAAACATGGAACTTCTTCTCAAAACGTGGCTTTTTATCTTCATTTTTTCTAACCTGCGCTATTTCTTCCTGGCTGGTATGGTGTTTTTGTATTTCTATGTTTTTTATCGCCAGCGAGCGATTGACCGGAAAATCCAGGCCCGATTCCCCACTAATGGCGATATTTACCGGGAAATCTTCTACTCCACCCTTACCGCCGCCTTAATGGCCGCTATGATTACGGCCCTGAGTGCCCCGGCGGTGCGGGGCTATACCTTGCTTTACTTTGACCGGGCGGCCTTTGGATATGCCTATTTCTGGCTGAGTGTGCTCTTATTGATATTTATCCACGACGCGTATTTTTACTGGATGCACCGGGCGGTTCACCATCCACAGCTATTTAAAAAAGTGCATTTCGTTCACCACCAGTCCACTAATCCTACGCCCTGGACCAGTTTTTCTTTTCATCCCCTGGAAGGTATTTTGGAAATCCTCATCATTCCGCTGCTTACCTTTGTGCTGCCCCTCCATCCTTTGGCCATTGGGATATTTGTATTGTTTATGACTATATATAATGTGTATGGCCATTCGGGCTATGAGCTATACCCGGCCTGGTTTGCCCGCCACCCGGTCTTGCGCTGGTTGAACACTTCGGTCAATCACAATATGCACCATCGCTATTTCAAAGGCAATTACGGCTTGTATTTTCGCTTTTGGGATGAGTGGATGGGCACTACCCACCCGCACTACGAACAAACCTTTGCCCAAAAAGCCCGAAAATCTCAAAAAAAATAGTGTCATTTATTTTTCCAAACCCGATTCATCATGAAACCCATTGTTTATAAAATCCTTTAAAATCCAAGGTCTATGTCCTGGGAAGTCTTTTCCTTCTTTTCCTGTTGGCTTCGCTGGCCCTGCCTTATTTGCTCAAAGACCGCATCCACAAGGCAGTGCAGGAAAATGTGGCCCAGCGCCTGAATGCCCGCGTAGAAATGGACCCGGCCAAGCTCCACCTGAGTCTGTGGCGCAATTTTCCGAATCTCACCATTGCCCAGGGCGATTTGCGCGTATTGGGCAAAGGGGTTTTTAGAGGGGATACCCTGTTTTCGGCCAAAGAACTGAGCCTTTCGGTCAATTTCTGGAGTATGCTTTTTGGCGGCGAGCTTTCGGTGAAGGCCTTTTACCTCGACCAACCCCGCATCCTGGCCAAAAAGCTGGCTTCGGGGCAGGCCAACTGGGACATTCTTCTTCCCCAAAAAGAAAAAAAGCCCGCCCAAAACCTGGCCATCAATATCCGCCGTTGGCAGATTCGCGATGGATACATTGTCTATGATGACCGCCAGGCCCGGCATTTGGTCGCCCTGGAGCAAATCAACCATCGCGGACGTGGCAACCTGGGCCAACCCATTGCCGAGCTCTTCACCCAAACCGATATTAAGCATTACCGCCTGGTCTGGGCCGGGCAATCTTATTTCGAGCGCCAATCGTTGGCCCTCACCCTCGACCTAAAAGCCGAGCAGCCTGCCCAAAAATATACTTTCAAAAAAATGCAGTGCCGCTTCAACGATTTTGCTTTGGGCCTGGAAGGCTGGATGCAAAACAAAAAAGAAGGCCTGGAGATGGATGTGCGCTTCAAAGGCCGAGGAAACGGAATTTAAAAGCCTGCTTTCGCTCGTGCCGGGCATGTATGGGGATAATTTTGAAAAACTCAAAACCCAGGGTACGCTGGCTTTTTCGGGCTGGGCCAAAGGCCCGGTGAAAGCTGGAAAATGGCCCGCTTTTCAGATGGATTTGCAGGTCAAAGACGGAGGCTTTCAATATCCTGACCTGCCCGAAGGGGTATCAAATGTGCAAATCGCCCTGCAATTGGAAAATAAAGACGGAAAATGGCAAAATACCCGCCTGGATTTATCCCGGCTTCATGCCGAAGTGGGCAAAAATGTGGCCGATGCCCAGGTGCGCTTTTCCAAACTCTATGATGGCGAAGTGCAAGGCAAGGCCAATGCCCAGCTCAAACTGGAAGACCTGACCCGGGTCTTTCCCCTGTCCGATTTCCAACTCAAAGGGCTTTTCTCGCTCAAAGCTAGGGCCAAAGGTCGCTACAATGCTACCCAAAGACCAGTGATGGAAGCCGAAGTGCGTCTGGCCAATGGCTTTGTCAAATCAAAGGCTTACCCCAAAGCCATTGAGCAACTGCAATTGGAAGCCCGGGCCGAAAACCCAACCGGGCGGCCGGCCGATGCCAAAATTGCCCTCGATAAATTTCAGTTTAGCCTCGACGGCGAAAAAGTAGAAGGCCGGGCTACTTTTCAAAATGCCGAAGACTGGCAATACGCCTGGCAACTCAAAGGCCAGCTCGACCTGGCCAAACTCGCCCAGATTTACCCCAGCGGCGGGGCAACACTTAAAGGGAAAGTCAAAGGCAATATCGAGGCCTCGGGCCGGGTATCGGCCCTCAAAACCCAGCAATATGCCAAACTGCCCACCTCAGGCAATATCCAGTTACAAGACTTTTACTACGCCCACCCCCAAAACCTGCCCTCCGGCCTCGGTATTCAGGCGGCACAGGCTTCTTTTGACCCCGAAAAAATCAGTTTGGAAAGCATGAAAGGAAACCTGGGCAAGAGCGATTTTGCGCTGGAAGGAGAAGTGCGCCACTACCTCGCCTACCTGCTCACGGGCGAAACCCTCAAGGGGCAGCTCAATTTTCAGTCAAAAAAAGTGGACCTAAGCGAATGGACAAGCACCAACGCCCGGGGCGAACGCGAGGCTGTGCCCTTGCCCCAGGCCATTGACTTCACGATTCAGGCCAGCATCGCTGAGGTCTTGTATCCCAAAATTCCGGTGCGCGATTTTCGGGGAATGCTCCGGCTCCGGGAAGGCACTTTGCAAATGGAAAATGTACGCTTTGCAGCCCTGGGCGGCGCATTCGTGATGAGTGGCCAATACAACCCCGCCGACCGCTACCGCCCCCGCTACCAGTTTGATTTCGATATGCAAAACCTGGACATTGCCTCGGCCCACGAAGCTTTTGTGGAGCGCAAAAACAACCTCCGCCAAAACATCAAAGGCCAGCTTTCGGCCCGGGCCCAGCTCAGGGGCTTTCTGGGGCCAGATTTGGCGCCGCTCTACGATGAAAATATGGGAGGCTCCTTTAGTGTGAAAATTCCCCAGGCCCAGATGAAGCGGCTCAGCATTGCCCAAAGTGCCAATAAGCACCTTAAACTGGATGATACTGAGGAAATGATTTTGCGCAATCTGGACATGCAGGCCACCATTCGGGAGGGAAAGGTCTATTATACCCCCTTTGAATTCAATCTTAACGAATACCGTATCGCGATGCAGGGCAACAATAGCTTGGCCGGGGTGCTGGATTTGGCCCTGAAAATCGTCATTCCCAAAAGCAAAATGAGCCCCGTGGCCGAGGTGGCCATTGCCGCCCTCACCCGCCAAAAACTCATCGGGGTCAAAGAAATGGCCATCGATTTTCTGGTGCGGGGCACCTATCCCAATCACGAGATTACCCCCCTGCGCAGTGATGGGAAAGAAATCCAGGTAAAAAACGAAAAATTGAAGCAAAAAATAGACGAAAAACGGGCCGAACGCCGGGAAGAGATGCGGGAAAACATGCAAAACCTGAACAAAAGCCCCGAAGAAGTGCTGGCCGATGCCCAGACCAAAGCCGCCGAAATTAGGGCCCAAGCCCTGCGCGAAGCCACACAAATAGAAACCGAAGCCGACAGCCTGGCCCAGACCGAAATAGCTGCCGCCGCCAGCAAAGGCAAAGTGGCCCGCGAAATGGCCGAAAGGCAGGCCAATATGCGCAAAAAAACAGCTTATCGCCGGGCTGAACTGCGACGCCAGCAGGGCGAGCGCGAAGCCCAAAAAACCTTGCAAAATGCCCAACTCATTGCCGACCGAATGCGACAGGAATAAGCCGAAGCGGGGAGTTTCTCTGCCGGGTTATTAACTCGGCAGAGAAAAGGCAGGTCCGGAAAGAGCAAGAAAAAAACGCAACAAATTTTATTTTAAGAATAATTTTGTTGCAAAACTGTAACAGTATTCTTCTTAATTTTTTTAATTGTTACAAACAGACCAGGGGCATTTTACCTATTTTGCCTCCGGATACTACCATCAGAAAAAATCGGGACTGAGCAAAAATCTCAAACAAGTGTATTGGTAAAAACGCCTGCGCATTGGCAAGCATTTCCGAAACCCAGGCCGGGCGCAAAGGCAAAGCATATTGATAGGTGAAGTGGACAGGGGAAAGGCTGGCTTGAAGAGGGTATTTACAAGAAGAGTTTCAAAAGAAGCCAGCCGATGAGTTCGGCTGGCATAAGTACGCTTAAGCATAGGTGCTTAGCATCACTGGCATAATGAGCATCAGGATTTCTTCGTTTTCTGATTGCTCAATGGGGGTCAGTATCCCCGCCCGGTTGGGCGTGGAGAAAGAAAAGCGCACTTCCTTGCTGTTCAGGTTGTTGAGCATTTCAATCAAAAATTTCACATTAAAGCCGATTTCCAATTCTTCGCCTTCATACTGCGCCGCTAAGGTTTCGTGGGCTTCATTAGAAAAGTCAATGTCTTCGGCAAAAATCTGAAAGCGATCGGGGCTAAGTTTGAGCCGGATTTGGCTGGTCGTACGGCTGGTGTAAATGGCCAAACGCTTGAGCGAGTTAAGCAGCTCGGTACGCTCTACTTCCAAAATATTGGCATTGTCGGTTGGAATGGCATTTTGATAGTCAGGAAAACGCTCATCAATCAAGCGGCACGACAGGCGAATATTGTCATAGTCAAAGAACACCTGTCCTTCGGAGCGCTGCATCACGAGTTCGCGGTTGTCGCCTGGGAGGGAAGCCTTGAGCAGGGTAAGGGCTTTCCTGGGAATAATCACGGGTTCGGCTGTTTCGGATTGCACGTCGGTGCGGCGGTATTTTACCAGGCGATTGCCGTCAGTGGCCACATATTCGGCGGTGTTTTTGCCCAGTTCCCAAAAAAGACCTGTCATGGCCGGGCGCAGTTCATCGCTGCCAACGGCGAAAAGTGTGCTGGCAATGGCCTCGGTGAGTTGGTCAGCGGGCATCGTAACCTTACTGAGGCCGTCAGGTTGGGGGGCCGCCGGAAAATCAGTGGCATCTTCGCCCGTAAGCTTATAGCGTCCATTGTAAGAAATAATTTCCAGGCTCATTTTTTCTTCATCCATCAAAATCGTGATGGGCTGCTCGGGCAGGCTTTTGATAGTATCCAAAAACTGACGCGCGGGCACACAAAGGCGGCCTTCGTCGGCAGATTCCACACTTAGCTCGGTGGTCATCGAGATTTGCATATCAAAGGCACGGATAATCATTTTGCCACCTTTGATTTCAAAATGAAAGTGATCTAAGATGGGCAGAACCGGATTGCTGGGGATGACCCCGCTCAAAACCGAGAGGCGCTTTTCAAGTAGCACCGAAGATACGATGAATTTCATAGGCAATGTTTGTTCAAAAAAATTGATGAATGATTAATACTTCTCCTTGTTTTGCCAGCGTGAGCACAAATAAAAAAACTGACAATCAGTTGTTTATAAATTAACGCCGATGGCTCTTCTCTGGAGTTGTTACAAGCTTTGCGCACAAAAGCACAAAAAAGCCTATTTCTTTAGCTTCAATGTAGCAAAATAAGGAAATTTTTTAGGAAAAAGGCCTTTTTTTTAGAATGCTTTAGCCAAAAACCAGTTGCAAGAGATAAAAACAAAGCGGGAGGGCCAAAAACCAAGCCCCCAATTGCCATAAAATGGCTGTTTCGCTTTGTACTTCTACAATGCCGACCCTGCCCCCGGCCACCCCAAACAAAAGGCGGGTATGGGCAAAAATGCCAAAAATGAGTGCCGCAACTGCTTGCAGGCGATAGCCCCAGGGCAGATAATTGCGCGAATGCCAGACCTCTACCCAGGTAAATACAAAACTGCTGATGCCCGCCAGGATAAAGCCTGCTAATATCAAAGGGGTGCATCCCATTTCTTCCCAAGCGGTTTTCCCAGTATCGTTTCTTCCAAAAAAAAGCAGTATGCCAAAACCCACGACTACCGAGATGGCCTCTACAATAGTATGCTCCAGAAAAAATGTAATAGGTTGCCTCCCACCCAAAGCTGGTTAAGCCCAATCAGCAAAATGGGAACCAACAAAGG
>JAAUUB010000024.1 GCA_012031215.1 Microscillaceae bacterium
ATATACTAACTAAGCAAAATTTGTGAAGAGACCAGGAAAAAAAGATTTTTTAAGGAAAACAGCAAAAACTATCCGAACAACCGGAATCAGTCCACAATCAGGTTGTCAGCTTGTTCCAGCAAGCGCATTACTTGTTTGCCAATGGCTCTTTGCTCCAGCAGCAAATCGTCGGCTTTTTTGGTCATTTTGAGGTCGCTAAACCCATTGAGGTCAAAATCGCGGTCATTCTTCTTGACCAGGTAAGCCCACTCATTAAACAACTCGGTTCTTTTCTTGGTCAAGCGGGTGATTTCTTCCTCGATGCGCTGAAGTTTGATTTTGTTGTCCATATCTACATTTTGGTGTGGTTCTCCATAGAGAACGAAGTGAATAATTAATTTTTACAAGTTTAGGCATGTAAACCTCCGCAAACAAATCCTTTTGTCAATGACATAAGTAAGTAAGTTTATTTGACTTTTGTCATTTATTAGAGAAGTTTTTGCACAAAACAGGTTTACTTGTTTTGTTCTAAACCATCAAGGCTTGCCTTAAGTTTGCCGAGGCACATTTTTAAGAGCCTTTCCTCAAAATGTGTTACGAGAGGCAGGCAGGGGGGTTTTAGGGCACTGCCAGGAGGAGTGTAAGAAAATATCGCCCGGAAAAAAGAAAAAACTAGTCTATATATTTGCAAATACATAAGAAACTTAGGTATATTTGCCCCATGTATTCATCTGAACTGCTTAAAGGAACCCTCAAAACCCTGATTTTGAAGCTGCTCTCGGAGCAGCCGCGAATGTATGGCTATGAAATCACCCAAAAAATCAAAGTGCTTTCGGAGGGTAAAATAAACATTACCGAAGGGGCCTTGTATCCTACCCTTCATAAATTGGAAGCGGCGGGCTGGCTCACCACCGAGCAAGTGAACCTGGGCAAGCGGGTTCGTAAGTATTATTCGCTCACTCCAAAAGGGAATCGGGCCGCCGAAGCCCTGATTCAGGAATTTTCCGAGTTTTTTGATGACCATGCGGCGCCTGATTGGGCTCGACCCTTCATCTGCTCCCCAACCCGAAACGGCATGAAAGAACTAAACCTAGAAGAAATTCAATTTGTGGAGGCTCTTTTGCGTCAGAAAGGTTTGCAAAAAAAACTTCTGCGCGAAGAGTGGCTCGACCATATTTGCTGTGAGCTGGAAGGCCGTATGGCGGAGGGCCTTACTTTTGCCCAGGCCCTGGAAACAATCTGGCCTGTTTATGAACAGGCAAACTTTCGCAAAATAGAACGCCATACCCTTCGGCAAAGGCAATGGGGCCGCCTGCAAAAACAATTGCCCTATGGCCTGAGCACTTTGCTGGGCATTTGTTTGCTTTTCCTGGTCTTTGTTGGGGATGGCATTGCCCAAAATCCTCATTTTTACGGCCCGGTATCCTCGGAGGTAAATGCCTCCTGGGGCGGCCAATGGCTGAGGGCCGCCAAAGGCACTCCCATAAGAGCTGCCGCCGCCGGACGGGTCTGGCAAGTTGGGCTGGCCGATGCCTGCTTAGGCAATTTTATCATCATTGCCCACCAAACGGGGGCCTACACCTTGTATGCGCATCTCGGAGAAGTGGGGGTACAAACGGGTCAGTCTGTGGGTCTGCACACGCCCCTGGGCCGGATTGGAAGCCATCGGCAAGGTATGTATTTTGAAATTTTTTTAAGCCAAGAGGCCTTTGCACAAAGCGGATTTGAGCGTTCGGTGCCTTAAAAAGCATCATAATACCGGATAGCAGCCCGTTTATAAAAGGCCCTATTTAGCATTGTTATTATTTACCATTTACCCTCTGAAATATGAAGTTTTCCTTAAAATGGCCCCGGCCTAAAGCCGCCTCTGCCTCAGGACCGGAAAAAGAAGCTACTGGACGCAAGGAGAAAAAAAAAGAAAAGTGTGTTGCGCGAATGGATTGATGCCATCGTATTTGCGGTAATTGCGGCCACTATCATTCGCTGGGGTTTTATCTCGGCTTATACCATCCCGACCCCCTCTATGGAAGCCACCCAACTGGTGGGCGACTTCTTGTTTGTCAATAAACTGAGCTATGGACCACGCACACCCAAAACCCTGCTTCGCCTGCCCCTGACCGATAATAAAATCTGGGGCACGAATATCCCTTCTTACCTCACCTGGATTCAACTGCCCTCGGTGCGTATTCCGGGCTATTCTTCGCTCAAGCGCAATGATGTGGTGGTTTTTAACTGGCCGGAAGAAGAAGCCCCGGTAGATATGAAAACGCACTATATCAAGCGTTGTGTGGCCGTGGCGGGCGATACCCTCAGCCTTCGCGAGAGCCAGGTCTATATCAATGGCAAAAAGGACAAAACCCACCTGACCTGCAGTTTAGTTATCTCTTGCAACTTAGGCCTGGAACGCAACTCACGGAGCGGCTCCGCAAAAATTATGACCTGGACACTTATTTTTCACCCTCAGAGGTGGAAACCATTCAGGACAATGAATACCAGATATACACCACACCCGCCAAGGCCAAAAAACTAAGCACCCTGGAGCCGGTGGCGGCCATTACCCGCCTGGTGAGCAAAAAAGGCGAACGTAAGCCCAGCATCTTTCCCCAAAGTCCTGACTTTGACTGGAATGAAGACCATTTTGGCCCCCTGGTAATCCCTTTTGAAGGCATGAAAATCCGCATCAACGAAAAAAACCTGGCCCTTTACGGCAAGGCCATTCGCCGATTTGAATGGAATGATGAAGTGAGAATAGAAGAAGGAAAGCTATGGATTGAGGGCAAGCCTGTGGCCGAATACACTTTTAAGCAGGATTATTACTTTATGATGGGAGATAACCGCCACAACTCGCTCGACTCCCGCTTCTGGGGTTTTGTGCCCGAAGACCACGTGGTGGGCGAAGCCTTGGTTACTTGGCTTTCGCTCGATTATAACCGCTCATTTTTTAGCCGGATTCGCTGGAACCGGGTGTTCAAGGCGATTCGGTAAGGGAAAATACAGGCAAATAATAATAAAAAAGCCCGGAAAATTGCTTTTTCCGGGCTTTTTCTGGTTTACTTAGTTTTGAACTACTATTCTTTCATTTGAGGTGGCATAAGCTAGCAGGTGTATTTTTCGCCCCGTGCTGCTCTGCGCAAGTCCGGCATTGCCCCGGATGATATAGATATTGGCAAATCCTCCGCTTGGCACATGGGCCAAATCCTGGCTGGTGATTTGATACTGTCCCGTATCAGGTATAAACCGATAAAAAATAGCATCCTGCACTGGCAAGCTGGCATTGCGAAGATTGCTTTCAATGCCATCGTACATCACGGCCATCAACACTCCAAAACCATTTCGACTATCCGAATTCCAGCTTAGACGTGTACCCTGGCTTTTGCTCACAAAAAAGCCGGCATCGTGGTTCAGTACTACTTCTTTGGGCACGTACATAGTTTGGACAAATCCGGGAATATCAGCACTTCCAGGTACTTCATACGTGAGGTCTTTGCCAAAAGAGTTCTGGTAAGAAGTTCCCCGAATATTTTCGTAATAGCTAAAATGACCATTTCCGATTGGCTTTCCTGCACTTTGCAAATTCCCGGCTTTGAGCAAACCCGCATTTCTGGCCAAGCCTGTTCGGTCTGCATTGGTATAAAAAGTGGCGGAGAGGGTATAATGCTGCATTCCTTCTTTATTGTCCACAGAATTTATCACAAAATAACCATCGGTAGGTACATCCAGCGAATCACCCAACAAGCTTTTTTCAAAGAGGGCCAAAGGACTTAATCCCTCGGGCGTAGGTTCTTCGGATGGCTGGCTACAAGCCAGTACGAAGCAAAGCAAGGCAAGAAGCCCCATGACAGAACGGATTTTGAGCATAGATTTCATAGGTCAAGTATTTTTTGGGGAGTGAAAAAAGCGTGAAAAGAACATTTAAAAATCAATTAAAAACAACAGTTACAATCCTTGTATTCAAAAACTACATCAAAAGTAGTAAACGCCTCGTCGGCTGGGAAAATCTCATCTACAAAACTGGGCTGACCACGTTGGGTGGGAACGCTGGGGCAAGATGAGGCACAGCATGTCTGACAGTCTGGCATTGTTACCCTTACCAATATCCCAAAAAGTCCCGTGCGGGGAACCCGGATAGTAATTGGAGAGGGCGTTCCTGCCCGGTGAGTAAAATTCTGTGCGGGGAAGAACTGTTTCAAACCATTTTGATCGACAAAATACGTGCGAACGTTGATGGTATAACTGGAAGATTGATGATTGAAATTACAACCATTAAAATTCTGGTTCAATGCTGAACCAAAAAGCACTTTTATAATCTCCTAGCCTTGTGCTTGCTTAATTTCATCACAAGCACACCCGAGCAAATAAAATGTTAACAGACACATCAATAGTAACCTTGGGAAAAATAACATGGTGGAAGATTTAGGTTGACGATTTATACTCGCCACGCATAACCGGTTAATGCTGGCTTACAACAAATTTATGCTTAATATAAAATCAGCAAAAAAATCAGCAAAAAAATCAGCAAAAAAAATCAGCAAAAAAATCAGCAAAAAAATCAGCAAATATTATTATTAAGGGATTTTTTAAGATTATAAGGGGATTTTCAAGAAAAAGCTCAAGAAGATTCTTGAGCGCTTGGTCCAAGCCACTGAGAATAACTTTTTATTTCCTAGAGAATGGCACAAAAGTGTAGCTATTTTTCAAAAAAAAGCCCTTCGTGGCGATATTCTTACACCCTGTTTCCATAGATATTATAAAACAACATTTAAGGTAATTGTAAATATACTTCCAGCCCCAAATTCACTTTTCACATAGATGTCCCCTCCTTGCGCTTCCATAAACTCTTTGCTGATAGACAAACCCAGACCCGTACCCTCTTTTTTTGTACCCGGCACGCGAAAATATCGCTCAAAGATTTTATCCTGATAATCCGGCGCAATGCCCTGCCCGGTGTCCCGGACCGAGATTTTGACCTGGCTTTGGCTTTGTTCGGCTGTGATGTAGATGGTGGCATTGTCATACGAATACCGAATGGCGTTGGCAATAAGATTGGTCAATACCCAGGCCGTTTTTTCACTATCGGCAAACACCAGGGGCAGTTTTTCTGCGCCTTGCCACTGGATGCGAACATTTTTATGTTCGGCCTGCGTGCGGGTAGCATTGAGGGCGTATTGTATGATTCTTTGGGGGTCGGCGGGCAAGAGGCTCAATTGAATATTTCCGCTTTCGACCTGGGTCATGTTCAGGAGTTCGTCGGTGATGCTGAGTAAGCGGGTAGTGTCTTCCCGGATGCTTTCAAGAAGTTGTGATTGCTCTGGGTTGAGTGGCCCGATTTGCTCATTTTCCAGTAATTGCAGGCTCATTTTGATGGAAGAGATGGGTGTTTTCATCTCGTGAGAGATGGTAGAAATAAAATTGGTTTTGGCAAAATCGAGTTCTTTGTAAGCCGTAACATTTCGCAAAAAATCACGTGCCCCACGAGCCGAGGTTTAGATTCACCCGTTGGGATGATAGAAATATGCAGGGTTTCCTTCTCGAAATAGCTCTCTTTGTTTTCGGCAAAAATCTTGATAGGGGGGGCGTTATTTTCTGCCTCGGCTTGGTTTTCGACAGACAACATCTCCGATTCATTGCCAATCATGAGGTCGGTGGTGAGGGCATTAATTAAATCATTTTTTTGGGCCAAATCCTGCACAAATGCATCCAAGAATTCCTCTTCGCGCAAACCGGATATTTTGATGGCTTCTCGGTTTACAAAAATGATTTTCAGGTTTTCATCCAAACCAATGACCGGGTCATTCATGTTGTTGATAAGGGTCTCAATGCGTTTTTTTTCCATCATGAGTTTGGCCAGGTTACTGTTGTTGTATTCTTCCAATTTTTTGGCCATTGTGTTAAAAGATTTTGCCAATTGGCCAAACTCATTATGGCCCTCAAAATGTACCCTTTTGGAATAGTTCTTGGCGGCTATTTGCTGGATACTTTCCGTCAGTTCGCGTATGGGGTTTGCAATATTGGCAGGCAGATTGACCAGCAGGATGAAAGCTATCAAAAAGCACAAAGTTCCACTGACCGCAATCCAAAAAACGGCTTGGTCGGCAGTATCACCCGCAATGTCGCTCTTCCGATGGATGGCCTGTAGGTTAAGGTTCATAATCTCGAGCAAATTCCGGCGAATGGCTATCTCCAAAAGATTATTTTTTCCTCTTTTTTTCAACAATTCAAAGTTGGCGCGAATACTCGCGGTCAGTCTGGCCTCCCCTATTTCGGTGATATTGTTTTCCTGGCTTTTTAAGTTGCTTTCAAACAGTTGCCAGTCATTTTTTTGGTCTTGCTCCAAGATGGTAAGCATAAAGCGGCAATATTGGAGCGTGTTGTAGTTGGCCGTGAGGATGTTGGCGGTGTCTTGCTTAAGGGCATTGATATAAAACGCTCCCACAAGACTCATGGCCAATATCAATAAAAACAAGAGGCCCACCCCAAGTGTAAGTTTGGTTTTGATTTTCATTTTTAGGAAAGAATTATAAGGTCAATGTCATTGGAAGAAATTTTGCGCAAGAGATGACCCAAGATAGTAGGATAAAAAATCTTCTTGAGCCAGGTAACATGCGGCTTGCCCAGGCAAATGGTGGTAATGTTTCGCGCATCTGTTTGTTGCAAGATGGCATCTACCACCGAAGCACTTTCCACTTTGATGATTTCGGCCCCCAGCTCTTTGGCCAATTTGAAGTTATTGATTAGGTATCGTTGCTTGTCGAGAGGGATTTTATCGGCCCTTTCGCGGGGGGTTTGCACATAAAGGGCATACCACTTACTATGATAATAGTTGGCCAAGCGGGCCGTTTTCCGAATGACAGTTTTAGCTGTTTTTTCATTGCTGCTGATGCAGGCCAGAAAACGCTCTGGCTTGAAGGCTCGGGTGTTGCTCACTTCGGTTTCCACTTTCCGTTCCACTTGTGTGGCCACCTCTTTGAGGGCCAGTTCGCGGAGCTGGAGAATATGTTCACTTTTAAAGAAATTTTGCAGGGCCGTTTCAATTTTTTCTGCCGGATAGATTTTGCCTTCTTTCAGGCGAATGATGAGCTCGTCGGCGGTAAGGTCAATATTGACCACTTCGTCTGCTTGAGCCAGGACACTATCCGGCACCCTTTCTTTGACTTCAATCCCGGTGATTAGCTTCACTTCTTCATTAAGGCTTTCAATGTGTTGGATATTAATGGCCGAGATGACATTAATACCCGCCGAGAGAATATCAAGTACATCTTGCCATCGTTTTTCGTTTTTGCTTCCTTCTATGTTGGTGTGGGCCAGTTCGTCCACAATGACCACCTCCGGGCGTAAGTTAATGATGGCCTGCACATCCATTTCCTCGAGTTCTTTGCCTTTGTAAAAAATTTTTCGCCGGGGCACAAGGGGCAGGCCTTCTAGCAGGGCGTGTGTTTCTTTGCGCTTATGGGTTTCGACAAAACCAATAATGACATCAATTCCGTTCTTGAGCAGGGTATGGGCCTCTTGGAGCATCCGATAAGTTTTGCCTACGCCCGCACTCATGCCAATGTAGATTTTAAACTTGCCTCTCCGCGACTTTTTTATCAAGTCCAGAAAATGCTGAACCGTTTTATCCCGCTCTGTCATTTAGAAAGAAAATGCGAGGGAAGTGGTAAAAAAATAATTTTGCGCACTTGGCTCCTCTTCGCGTACAAAAATCTGGTCTTGGCTCTGAAAACTACGGGCCTCAATGCGCCAAACAAGGTTTTGCATCAATTGATAATCCAGGTTGAACGAATAGCCATACGTTTGAAACCCATTGGGGGTGGAAGTGGAAATAATTACTCCTTTGGCATCGTGGTAATATTCTCCCCGAATGGCCAGGCTCATTTTTTCAGTGGGGGCGTAGCGCAAAATCAGAACGGGCGTGTACCAATAAAAATACGTGCGGCTTCCCTTGCTTTCCTGCTGCGCACCTATATCAAAACCCACCAAGAGCCCAAGTTTATCGTGGAGCTGAAACTGGCCATAGAAGTTGTGAAAGTAACGCATCCGTCGGGTACTATCGGGCGTATCACTGCCTACGAACGAACTGCTGTTGAGGCTTATCCGGGGACTTGGCTTAAAAGTAAGCTGATGTCCAAAGGCCGGGGTATTATTGCCATCAGGTCTCTGGATGCGTTGCCATCCGTTTAGCAGTAAGCCACTAAGAAACCACTTTTGGCTCTCGCTGGTATAAGAAATTTTAACCCCACTTTCATAATAAGGAGAGTTATCGGCCAGTATGCTCCGGGTCAAATTCCAGCAGTCCTTTCCGATGGCGCTCTCAAAGCCAATGTGGGAAGCAAAAATGCCTGCATCCAGCCAAAGCTGCCTTTTTTTGGAGAGCCTGACCCCAGCATTGGCTTCAAAGATGTTTTTCAAAACACCGGGTTCGGCGGCCAGGTTGGCATTGGCATAGGTTCCGGTCATCAAAGCCAAATTAGCGCGCACATTGTCCTTTTCGTAAATGGCTTTTATAAAGCCAATATTGAGGTTGACTTCATTGTGCCGGTTGAAGGAATAGACAAATCCGGGACGATTGTGATTGTCTGGTTGACCCAGGTCAAAGGTGTAATACACCTCTAAATACCCACTCAGCCGAAACGGGTTTTGGGTAGAATCGGTTTGGCTAAAACCGTGCAGGGATAAGAGGCAAAAGCCTACTGTAAGAATCTTTTTCATTGTGATTATTTCAGTTTATCGAGTGCTAGATTTAATTGTAACACATTGACTTTGGCCGGCCCAAACAAGCCTAGCAAAGGCTTTTTGGTTTGTTGGGCAATTAGTTGGTATAAAGTTACTTCAGAAACCTGACGAATTTTAGCAATACGATTTACCTGTACTTTGGCCGCCGCCACGGAAATATCCGGGTCTAGCCCACTACCACTGGCCGTTATCAGGTCAGCCGGAATTTCGTGAAGCTTTACAGCGGGGTTATGCGCCAGAAAAGTATCTACACGCGCTTGTAGGGTGGCCAGGTATGCAGGATTAGAAGGGCCTTGATTGCTTCCCCCGGCCCCTGCCGCATTGTAAGCAACTGCCGAAGGACGGGAATAAAAATACTGGTCCTCGGTAAATGACTGGCCAATATTGGCATAATAAGATTTGCCGTCCTGGCGAATGAGATGCCCCTTGCCTTGATTAGGGGCCCACTGCGCCAGCCCAAGTACGATGGCAGGATAAACCCCCATAAAGAAGAACAAACAAACCAGGGTAAGACGGATGGCCGGAAAGAGGATGGTTTTCATAAATAATTGTTGTTTTAAATGAAAAAAGAAACCAATACATCTATCATTTTTATCCCAATAAAAGGCACTAATACCCCTCCCAAGCCATAAATGAGTAGGTTTCGGCGCAATAGCGCACTGGCTCCAATGGGTTGGTAAGTTACCCCTTTTAAGGCAAGGGGAATGAGCAAAGGAATGATAATGGCGTTAAAAATAACGGCGGAAAGAATGGCACTTTCTGGGGTCGAGAGTTGCATAATATTGAGGCTTTGCAAGGAAGGAATTCCTACCATAAACAAAGCGGGTAAGATGGCAAAATACTTAGCGATGTCATTGGCAATGCTGAAAGTGGTGAGTGTTCCCCGGGTCATCAGGAGCTGTTTGCCAATTTCCACTACTTCAATCAGCTTGGTGGGATCATTGTCCAGGTCCACCATATTTCCGGCCTCTTTGGCCGCCTGCGTGCCTGAGTTCATGGCCACCCCTACATCGGCCTGGGCAAGTGCCGGCGCGTCATTGGTTCCATCACCCATCATTGCCACCAATCGCCCCTCTGCCTGTTCTTTTTTGATATACTGCATTTTATCTTCTGGCTTGGCCTCCGCAATAAAGTCATCCACGCCTGCCCGGGCCGCGATGTATTGCGCGGTGAGGGGGTTGTCGCCTGTAACCATCACGGTTTTTATCCCCATTCTTCTCAGTCTTTCAAAACGCTCCTGAATTCCCGGTTTGATGATGTCTTGGAGTTCAATCACGCCAATCACTTTTTCGTTTTCGGCCACGACCAGGGGCGTTCCCCCGTTACTTGCGATTTCCCTCACTTTATTCGCTATTTCGGCGGGAAAGGAATGGCCTGCTTTTTCGCAAAGGGTTTTGATAGCATCGGCGGCCCCCTTACGAATGCGTCGGTTGGCATAATCAATGCCTGAGCTTCGGGTTTCGGCGGTAAATTTGATAAATCTCGGATTTTGAACCGATAGTGAGGCCGGATTTACATTGGCCAGTTCCAGAATGGATTTGCCTTCGGGGGTTTCGTCAGCCATAGAACTGAGTACCACCGACCGGATAAAGTCTTGCAATTCAATGCCCTGGGCGGGATAAAAGTGCGTGGCTTTCCGATTGCCAATGGTGATAGTACCCGTTTTGTCCAAAAGCAATACATCTATGTCTCCGGCCGTCTCAACGGCTTTGCCACTCTTAGTAATGACATTGGCGCGCAGAGCACGGTCCATGCCCGCAATCCCGATGGCGGAGAGCAAGCCCCCAATAGTGGTGGGAATCAGGCACACAAACAGGGAAATAAAGGCTGCAATAGAAATAGGCACCTGGGCATAATCTGCAAAAGGTTTTAAAGTAACCGTAACGATGATAAACACCAGCGTAAATCCTGCCAGCAAGATAGTGAGGGCTATTTCGTTAGGGGTTTTTTGACGGCTGCTCCCTTCCACCAGCGCAATCATTTTGTCCAAAAAGCTTTCTCCCGGTTCAATGGTAACCTGAACAATGATTTTATCGGAAAGCACCTTCGTGCCGCCTGTAACCGAGCTTTTATCCCCGCCCGCCTCCCGAATCACAGGGGCAGACTCCCCCGTGATGGCGCTTTCGTCAATAGAAGCCAGCCCCTCTATGATTTCGCCATCAGAAGGGATGATATCGCCAGCCTGACAAATAAAAATATCCCCTTTTTTGAGTTGAGAAGAAGGAATTATTTCCCCGTTTTGCAATCTGGCCGGGGTGGTGGCCCGGGTTTTTCGCAAACTATTTGCCTGGGCCTTGCCACGTGCCTCTGCAATGGCTTCGGCAAAATTGGCAAATAAAAGCGTCAGAAATAAAATGATAAAAATAAAGAAATTATATCCCAGGCTACCCTGGCTTTGGTTGCCTGTCAGAATCCACAGGCAAACGCCAAGCATCACAAGAGTTCCAATTTCAACGGTGAACATTACCGGATTGCGAACCATTTTGGCGGGTTGAAGCTTGTAGAAAGACTGCCAAAATGCTTCTCTGAGCAAGTCTTTCTGAAACAAAGAAATCTTGTCGTTCATTTTCTCAAATTTATTTTTGAATTATCGAAAAATACTCGGCCACTGGCCCCAAAGTAAGGACAGGAAAAAACGCCATGCCAGCCACAATCAATATCACCGCAAAAACCATCAGCCCAAAAGTACTGGTGTCCGTTTGAAGCGTGCCTGCGCTCTCAGGGATGTATTTCTTGCGGGCCAAGATGCCGGCAATGGCTACGGGACCGATGATGGGCAGATAACGCGCCAGCAACATGACCAAACCACAGCCGATGTTCCAAAAGGGAGTATTATCGCCCAGCCCTTCAAAACCACTGCCGTTGTTTGCACTCGAGGAACAGAACTCATAGAGCATCTGTGAAAAACCGTGATACCCTGGGTTACTCAACCAGTTTGCACACGCTTCGGGAAAAGTAAGCAGCAAATGACTGGCCAGGGCAGTGCCTACTAAAATGAACAAAGGATGAAGCAGGGCGATAATCATGGCAATTTTCATCTCTCGCGCTTCTATTTTTTTGCCCAAAAACGCTGGCGTTCGGCCTACCATTAAGCCGCTAATGAACACCGCCAGAATAATGAAAATGTAAAAATTGAGAAATCCCACGCCTACCCCTCCATAAAGGCAGTTTATCATCATCCCTAGCATGAGGAACATACCCGTGAGGGGGGTCATACTATCGTGCATGGCATTTACCGAACCATTGCTGGTGCAGGTTGTATTGACGGCCCAGTAAGCCGAAGCCGCCGCCCCAAAACGTATTTCCTTGCCCTCATAACTTCCCAGAGGCTGGGCCAGGCCCATTTGGGTAATTGCCGGATTGCCCTGCATTTCAAACACTACCGCCGGGAGACAAAGCAGCAGGAACCCGACGGTCATCACCCCAAAAACCATCCAGGCCAGCTTACGACGACGAAGAACGTGCCCCATTGCAAACACCATCGCAATTGGAAGCAGAAAGATGGCCATCGTTTCCGTGATATTGGTCAGATAGTTCGGGTTTTCGAATGGATGGGTGGAATTGGGCCCATAAAATCCTCCGCCATTAGTGCCCAATTGCTTAATGGCAACAAATGCGGCCACGGGCCCCCGACTGACCTGCACGGTATCGCCTTGCAGGGTCAGCATCGTATCTTTTCCTTCCAAAGTGATAGGGGTTCCATTCAAAACCAGGATGGTTGCAATGAGGAGCGAAATCGGAAATAAAACCCGGGTGCCGCTTCTCACCAACAGCACATAATAATTGCCCAGTGTTTCCGTGCTTTGTGCTTTCATAGCCCTGAATACAACCGCACAGATAGCCATTCCGGTAGCCGCACTGATAAACTGCCACAACATCAGCACTAACTGCCCAAGATAAGACAATGCTCCCTCGCCTGAGTAATGTTGCAAATTGGTATTGGTTACAAAACTAACGGAGGTATTGAAAGCCAAATCGGCACTCATAGAAGGATTGCCATCGGGGTTAAAGGGCAGCCAGGCCATATTCATCAAGATGAAGATAGAAATCACAAACCACACGATATTGATGGTAAGCAAGGCCGTCAGATGTTGCTTCCAATTCATTTCTTTGGCAGGGTCAATGCCACTCAATTTGTAGAAGAGATTATCCAAAGGATTGAAAAGCACATCCAGTTGGGTCTTTTCCTGATTGAAAACCTTCCCCAAATAATGCCCCAAAGGAATGGCCAGGGCCACTACCAGCCCATACATTAGCATCAAGCCAAGTATCTCAGTGTTCATCGTTTTAGAATTTTTCGGGTTTTAATAATACATAGCCCATGTAGCCAAACATGGCCAGCGCAAGAACCAACAATAGTGTCATCGGATTAAATTTTTTCAAACCAGTAAATACTCGCATAAAGCAAGGCGAAAACAAGTGCACTCAAAAGTATCAGCATTATTGCCATCATATAGTAAGACTTTGGTTTTGGTATGGTAAATCATTGCCAATTCCTGTACCCTTTTTGAAAAAAAAGCCATAAGCACTTGATTAATAGCGGTTTACCCTTGTTTTTTTACTGCCTATAAAACAAAAAACCCTTTCGTTTTGAAAGGGTATGGGCTTTTGTTTTGAAAGGTAATGGCTACATCAGGCGATATTCCGTCAGTTTTCGGTAGAGTGTAGTGAGGGCAATGCCCAGCAGTTCTGCGGTTTTGGTTTTGTTGCCATTGGTGTAGTTGAGCACTTTTTGGATATGAATTCTTTCGGCGCTGGCCAGGTTAAAAGCAGAAAGAAAACCATCTTTTACCCCCTCTACGGCCAGGTTTTGCAATTCAAAAGGCAAGCTGTCCACGCCCAGTTCGGGGCCATCTGACAAGATGACGCTGCGTTCAATCACATTTTTGAGTTCTCGGATATTACCTGGCCAGGAGTGTTGGCGGAGTATGTCTAAATATTCTTTGGAGAAGGCCAGTATTTTTTTGCTGGTTTTATGGGCATAGATAGTCAAAAAATGATGGGCCAATGCCTCCACATCGTGGCTTCTTTCTCTCAGTGAAGGAAGTGTAATCTGAAATACGGATACTCGGTAGAACAAGTCTGCTCGAAAATGTCCTTTCTCTATTTCTGAGGCCAGGTTGCGGTTGGTGGCCGCAATCACCCGCACATCCACCCGGGTAGGCTTTGCCTCTCCGATGCGAAAAACTCGCCAGTTTCCAAGACCCGCAACAGCTTGGCTTGTAGGTCTAAGGCCATTTCACCAAGCTCATCTAAAAAGAGAGTGCCCTGATGCGCCTCTTCAAAAAGACCTTTTTGGTCTTTGGTAGCACCCGTAAAAGCCCCCGCCCGGTGGCCAAACATCTCCCCCTCGAGCAAGTCCTTGCTAAATGCCGCACAGTTGATGGCCACAAATGAATGTCTTTGTCGGGGGCTTTCCTGATGGATGGCCTGGGCAAAAACCTCTTTGCCTGTGCCGGTTTCGCCAGTAAGCAAAACCGTCGTGTCTGCCATTGCAACTTTTCGGGCCAGTTCCTTTGCATTTTGCAATGCTTTGGAAGTGCCAATAATCTTATCAAAAGAATGTTTCTGACCCAACTGCTTTTCTAAGTTCTCGACGCGCCGGGTTAGTTCTACTTTCTCGAGGGCCCGATAAAGAAGGGGAACGATTTTGTTATTGTCATCTCCTTTGGTAATATAATCAAAAGCCCCATTTTTGATGGCCTGCACCCCGTCGGGTATATTACCATAGGCCGTCAGCAGGATAATCTCAAGGGTGGGGTATTGTGTTTTGATTTTTTTGCACAATTCTACTCCGTTCCCGTCGGGCAACCTCACATCACAAAACAACACCTCGAAGCAGTGTTGATTCAGCTTTTTCCAAGCTGCTTTTCCATCAGGAGCCTGGTGAACCTCAAACCCTTCCAGGCTGATAATGCGGGCCAGCAGACTTCTCAGCTTTTCTTCATCATCTATTACCAATATCTTTTTCAAGGCCTAAGTATTGTATATATGGGCATACATTTATCCGAAGATAATACATGATTTTAAATAAAACAGGGCCCCCAAAAATTGGCAAACAAAATGAGAGGAAAGTTCTCGAAAAAAAACACCCAAGAGTAGCCCCTCCTGAGTGCTTAAATAAAAATTTTGTAGCGAGGGGGGGAATTGAACCCCCGACCTTTGGGTTATGAATCCAACGCTCTAACCACCTGAGCTACCTCGCCAGCTTTTCGCAAAACATTTTGTACTTTTGAGCCAATGGCTAAGATTTGGTTTGCAAAGGTAATTCTTTTTCTTTAAACTGCCATAATTTTTTGGCAATTCTAAACCCCGGTGCCTTATGCTCAAATATAAATATGTGGAGGAATTTGAAATCAATGCTTCGCCCAAAAGCATTTATCCTTATTTGCAAAATGCCAACAGCCTTTCTGAGTGGTTTGTGGGTCAGGTGAGTATGAACAGCGAAAAGGTGTATAATTTTCACTGGGACAATGTCAACCATTTTGCCCGCCTGACCGTGGCCCGGCTCAACAAGCAGGTGCGCTTTGAGTTTTTGGACGAAAACCAGCAGCCGGCGGAAGACCCAAACTACCTTGATTTTCGGCTCCAGCAGAGCGAACTCACCGATGCTACTTATCTCAAGGTAAGCGATTATTCGGAGATGACCGAGCCGGAGGATTTGCGCGACCTCTGGATAGGGCTTATCCATCGCTTGCGCGAAGCCCTGGGCGTTTAGCCAGAAGCAGGTTTTATGGCCTAAAAAACCTATCTTTGCCAAAGAAATATGAAAAAAGTAGATCGCCTGGTTTTGGGGGCTTTCATCGGCCCGTTTGTGCTCACTACAGCGGTGGTCATGTTCATTCTGCTTATTCAGCAGTTGACCCACCACATAGACGATTTGCTGGGCAAAGGTCTTTCCTATTGGATTTTTGCTGAGTTATGTTTTTATTTCTCAATGCACTTCATACCGCTGGCCCTTCCCTTAGGCATTTTGCTCTCCTCGCTCATCACTTTTGGCAACCTGGGCGAACACCAGGAACTGACCGCCCTGAAAGCCAGTGGTATTTCGCTGGTTCGGGTCCTACGCCCCATTATGGGCCTGGTGCTGCTGGTGATGATTGGTTCTTATTTTTTCAATGACCGTATCTTTCCTTATGCCAACCTCAAAGCCTATCGCCTGCTTTGGGACATCAAGCAAAAAAGCCCTTCACTCAGTATCAAGGAGGGCACTTTCTACAATGGTCTGCCGGGCTACAGCATCAAAATCAACCATAAAGAAACCGATGGCAAAACCATCCGCGACATTATGATTTATGACCACACCGAAAGCCGGGGCAATCAAGAACTGATTCTGGCCGATTCGGGGCGGATGTACACCATTCGGGGCGACCGCTACCTGGTGCTGGAGCTTTTTCGAGGCAAAAGCTACCACGACCAAGTGGCCGTGAATGATGGCACAATATCAAACGAAAAATTTGTGCGGACCACTTTTGACCGGAGCCAGGTGGTGTTTAATCTTAGCTCTCTGGAGATGAAGCAAACGGATGAGCGGCTTTTTCAACAACACCGCTATATGCGCAATACCCGCCAGCTACAGGCCGATATTGATTCACTCGATGACCTGGCTCAAAAAAGCCGGGGCCAAATTCTAGAGAATCTCCTGCCCAACTACCGCTACCATCTCAAACCTCCGCCTCGTCCTTTGGCCCGGCCCGTGGTGCAGCCCATAGGCAACAATGCCCAAAAAGGCTCGCCCCTTAGAACAGCCCCTCAGATGGGAAATCCTGCGCCTACCTCCTATCAGGTAGTAAACCGTGCCCTGGCCCTGGCCCGTAACCTCAAAACCCTGGCCGAAAACCGCGCCGAAAATGCCAAAATCAATGAAAAATCAGTGCGGGAATTTACGGTGGAGCTTTACAAAAAATTTACCCTGGCCGTGGCTTGTCTGACTATGTTTCTAATCGGTGCGCCTTTGGGCGCCATTATTAAAAAAGGTGGGCTGGGCGTGCCCGTATTGATTTCTATTTTGTTTTTCATTGCTTTCTATGTCATGTCGCTCACGGGCGAAAAATGGGTCAAAGAAGGCTTTGTGGCCGCTCCTTTTGGCATGTGGATTGCCAATGTGGTTTTACTGGCATTTGGCTTGTTTTTTCTAAGGCAGGCCCGCAATGATTCCCGCCTTTTCGAAACCGACTTTTACTTGGTCTGGTGGGAGCAGGCACGACGGCGTTCTCGAAAAAAGGCCCAGACTTAATTGTTTTTTCGCGCAGAAAAGTAGAACTTTGCAAATTATTAGCTACGACTTAAAACTACCATTTGAAATATGTATCTGGATCAACAGAAAAAAGAGGCATTGTTTGAAAAACACGGACACACCAAGTCCAAAACCGATACCGGCTCAGCCGAATCGCAAATTGCACTGTTTACTTATCGGATTAACCACCTGACCGAGCACCTCAAAATCAATCGGAAAGATTTTTCTACCCGTCTGGGCTTGCTTAAGCTGGTAGGAAAGCGCCGCCGCCTGCTTGATTACCTTAGCAAAGTGGACATTACGCGCTACCGCGAAATTATTGCAGAACTAAATATTCGTAAATAAGTACCTGCCCATTGGCCTATAAAGTTAAGAATGAAGCCTTTCATTCTTAATTTTTTTATAAGGCCAAACAAGCTTTTACGGCCTTCATCTCATATACCAATCTTTATGTTACCAACCATTTATCAAAAAACCGTAGCCCTGCCCGATGGCCGCGAAATTATTCTCGAAACAGGCAAACTGGCCCGCCAGGCAGACGGAGCAGTAATGCTCAAAATGGGCAAAACGATGCTGCTGGCCACGGTTGTCTCCCTCCCCGAAGCCCGCGAAGGGGTAGATTTCATGCCGCTTTCCGTTGATTATCAGGAGAAATTTGCCTCCACCGGCAAAATTCCTGGTGGCTTTCTCAAAAGGGAAGGCCGGCTTTCCGATTATGAAATACTCATCAGCCGACTGGTGGACCGCGCCCTTCGGCCTCTTTTTCCTGACGACTACCACGCCGAAACCCAAGTCAACATATTGCTAATGTCTTCGGATGGCACCAACCCTCCGGATGCCCTGGCCGCTTTGGCCGCCTCGGCTGCCCTGGCCGTTTCAGATATTCCCATCGAGGCCCCTATCTCCGAAGTAAGGGTGGGGCGCGTGAATGGCGAATTTATCATCAATCCTACCTTTACCCAGCTCGAAAATTCTGACATTGACCTGATGGTCGCCGCTACCTATGACAATATTTTGATGGTAGAAGGCGAAATGAAAGAGGTTATGGAAGCGGATATGATTGAGGCCATCCGCCTGGGCCACGAAGTTATCAAACAGCAGTGCCAGGCCCAGTTAGAAATGAGCCAGGCCCTGGGCAAAACCCAAAAAAGGACCTATCACCACGAAGACAATGACCCCGAACGCTATACCCAGATAGAAGCCGATGTCTATCCGGCCCTCTATGACATTGCCCGGCAAGGCAATGACAATAAAAAGGAAAGAAGCCAGGCTTTCAAAGCGGTCAAAGACCAATATCTGGCCCGACTCAAAGAAGAAGCCACTGAGGAAGAGCCGTTTCAGGATGAACTGGTGAAGCGATATTTTTACAAAGTGCAGAAAAAAGCCTGCCGCAATGCCACCCTACTGGAAAAAATACGCCTAGACGGCCGCCAGTATGATGAAATCCGCCCCATCTGGTGTGAAGCAGACTATCTCCCCTCGGCCCATGGCTCGGCCCTCTTTACCCGGGGCGAAACCCAGTCTATCACTACCTGCACCCTGGGCACAAAAATGGATGAATTGATGATTGACGGGGCGGTCATAGCCGGTTACAATAATTTTATTCTCCATTATAATTTCCCTTCTTTTTCTACGGGCGAAGTGAAACCTAACCGGGGCCCAGGCCGGCGCGAAGTCGGGCACGGCAATCTTGCCTTGCGTGCCCTAAAAATGTACTGCCCAAGGGCGACGATAACCCTTACACCATTCGCCTGGTTTCGGACATCTTAGAATCCAATGGTTCTTCTTCTATGGCAACGGTTTGCGCCGGAACCCTGGCTCTCATGGATGCTGGTATCAAAATCAAAGGCCCCGTGGCGGGTATTGCCATGGGGATGATTTCGGATGCAGAAACGGGGGCCTATGCCATTCTTTCGGACATTCTGGGCGATGAAGACCACCTCGGCGATATGGATTTCAAAGTAACGGGCACAAAGGATGGCATTACGGCCTGCCAGATGGATATCAAAGTCGATGGCCTCTCTTATGAGATTTTGGCCGAAGCCCTCGAGCAGGCCCGCAAGGGACGTTTGCATATCCTGGGCAAAATGCTCGAAGCCCTGCCCGAAACCCGCGAAGACCTCAAACCCCATGCCCCACGCTCTACCACCGTCATTATTCCTTCGGATATGATTGGGGCAGTCATTGGGCCCGGGGGCAAAATCGTGCAGGAAATCCAGAAAGAATCCGGAGCCGTCATTTCTATTGATGAAAAAGGAGACAAAGGCTTTGTCAATATTTTTTCAAGCAGCCTGGATTCGGTACAAATTGCCATTCAGCGCGTCAAAGCCATTGTTGCCATTCCCGAAATAGGCGAAATCTATGACGGAGTTGTGCGCTCGGTGATGCCTTTTGGGGCTTTTGTAGAATTTTTGCCCGGCAAACAGGGGCTGCTCCACATCTCCGAAATCAAATGGGAACGGATTGAAAAATGGATGGGGTGCTCGAGATTGGCGAAGAACTAAAGGTGAAATTACTGGAAGTGGATAAAAAAACGGGCAAATTCCGGCTTTCCCGAAAAGCACTATTGCCAAAACCCGATTAAAATGTATTATTTTTGGAGGGCTTAGGCAACCCTGCGGCCTGAGGAATACTTTAACGCTCATAACAATATGAGACAACTCAAAATCAGCAAGCAAATCACTAATCGGGAAAGCCAATCCCTGGATAAATATCTCCAGGAAATAGGCAAAGTGGACTTGCTGAACCCCGACGAAGAAGTAGAACTGGCCCAACGCATCAAAGCGGGGGATGCCCTGGCCCTCGAAAAACTGACCAAAGCCAATCTGCGCTTTGTGGTGTCGGTGGCGAAGCAATACCAAAACCAAGGACTTTCGCTGGGCGACCTCATCAATGAAGGCAACCTGGGCCTCATCAAAGCAGCGCAACGCTTCGATGAAACCCGGGGCTTCAAATTCATCTCTTATGCCGTTTGGTGGATTCGCCAATCTATCCTCCAGGCCCTGGCCGAACAATCCCGCATTGTTCGCCTGCCACTCAACCGGGTCGGCTCTATGAATAAAATCTCCAAAACTTTTTCGGTCTTGGAGCAACGCTACGAACGCGAGCCCTCGCCCGAAGAACTGGCGGAGGTGCTGGAGCTCACCGCCGCCGAGGTGGTGGATACCCTCAAAATCTCTGGTAAGCATATTTCTATGGATGCTCCTTTTGCCCAGGGCGAAGAGAACAGTCTCCTTGATGTATTGGAAAACAAAAGCGAAAATACCCCCGATTCGGGCCTGATGAATGATTCCTTGCGCAAAGAGGTGCAAAGGGCTTTATCTACCCTCTCTGACCGCGAAGCCGATGTGGTGGCTTATTATTTTGGGCTGAATGGCACGCCGGCACTAACCCTGGAAGAAATTGGCGAAAAATTTAATCTGACCCGCGAAAGAGTGCGCCAAATCAAAGAAAAAGCCATCAAGCGATTACGCCATACCTCGCGAAGCAAAGCCTTGAAACCATATTTGGGCTAATCGCATTATATAATCGGCAAAAATATTCAAAATATAATTTGGTGCTCATGGCTTTCTTTTGGGAGCCATCTTAATCCATTACAAATATGAACATTGAAAAAGTAAAATGCCTTATCATTGGCTCTGGCCCGGCAGGCTATACGGCAGCTATCTATGCCGCTCGTGCCGGTCTTAAGCCTGTTTTATACCAGGGCCACGAGCCCGGCGGCCAGTTAATGCTCACCACCGAGGTTGAAAATTTTCCTGGCTATCCCGAAGGCATTATGGGGCCACAAATGATGCAAGACCTGCAAGCCCAGGCGGCCCGCTTTGGCACAGACATTCGCCACGGCATGGCTACTTCCGTAAATTTTTCTGACGGACAGAGAAGGGTGGTCATAGATGAAGCCCATCTTATCGAGGCCGAAGCCATTATCATTTCAACCGGAGCCTCCGCAAAATGGTTGGGCTTGCCGTCCGAGGCCCGTCTTCGCGATGCGGGCGGAGGCGTTTCCTCTTGCGCCGTTTGTGATGGCTTCTTTCACAAAGGCAAAGATGTAGCCGTAGTGGGCGGGGGCGATACAGCCGCCGAAGAAGCGGCCTACCTGGCCAATATTTGTAATAAGGTGTATTTGCTGGTAGACGCGACGAAATGCGGGCTTCTAAAATTATGCAAGCCCGCATACAAAACAAGAAAAACATCGAGATGCTCTGGCACACTGTTACCGAAGAATTATTGGGCGAAGACGGGCTAAGGGCGGTAAAAGTGCGTAATTTGCAAACCGATGAAATCCGCGAACTTCCCATCTCGGGCTTCTTTGTGGCCATCGGTCATCAGCCCAATACTCAGATTTTTCAGGAGTACCTCGATACGGATTCGCAAGGCTATATCCAGACCCGCAAAGGCTCTACCCATACCAATCTGGAAGGGGTTTTGCCTGTGGCGATGTGCAAGACCATGTATATCGTCAGGCGGTTACGGCTGCCGCCACTGGCTGTATGGCCGCCTTGGATGCCGAGCGTTATCTGGCCGAAAAAGAAGTAATGAGCCTGGTTTGATAATTTTAGATTGTTGAAAAAACCCCGATAATTGGGGTTTTTGTTTTTATTGTATCTTTACCATCAATTTTAATAGATTATTTGCCCCCAGGCAATCAAAAAAGAGTTGAGTAGAATTTTAATTTCTTGCTGATTTTATTTTTTTCACGAAAAAACTTATATTGGCTCCAACTTTGACACGATTTTTTGTCTCTGGCCTAATTGCAAGTGTATGATAAAGTATTTATTCATTTTTTTATTTTTCACCTTTTGTTTAGCCGAAGTCCTCTGGGCACAAGTAGAAACCGAAAAGTTTGGCAATGGTGAAAATATTCGGATTCCAACTCAAAAAAGAGATTCACTCCCCCCCCGCCCCGATTCACTCAAAACCCCTCCGCCCAAGCCCAAACCGGAAGCCATCCCCACAGGTGCCTCTGAAATAGAATCTGGTGGTTTCGTTTTGTATAAATCACTGCCATTAGTCTCCCCAGACCCCCTCGAGAAAACGGTGGGCACTTTGCAGGTAGTTCGGGTCTCCGAAGAGCTCCAAATTGACTGTGTATGGGTGAAAGCTGCCGAATATTACAAAATATGGGACTCGAAATACATCAATCCATATCAAAAAGATGCGGCCCTCTTCAGAGATTCGGTAGAGATTGAGCTTTACAACATAGAACGCGGCGAACTTTGGTCGGCACCCTTATTTGCGACCCTCCAAACTTCTAATTTTGGCTATCGATGGGGACGTTTTCATCACGGGATAGACCTTAATCTAAACACGGGCGAGCCAGTTTTAACCGCTTTTGATGGCATTGTCCGGATTGCGGCTTTTGACCGAGGCTATGGCAACTACGTGGTGGTTCGGCATCGTAACGGCCTGGAAACGCTGTATGCACACCTGAGCGCACGCAAGGTAGAGGTGGGCCAGGTATTGCGCTCTGGTCAATTGGTGGGCCTGGGTGGCAGCACGGGCTGGAGCACCGGGCCGCACCTGCATTTTGAAACGCGCTACGAAGGCAATACCTTCAACCCTTTACTTATCTATGATTTTTCCCGCGAAGACCAGCTTCTAACCGAGCGTTTCACCCTGATTCCCAAGCACTTTGAACACTATGGCAATAAAATTCGCCAAACTATCATTCACAAAGTGAACCCTGGCGAAACGCTTTCTATCATCAGTGCCAAATACAATGTGTCGGTGTCCGACATTGCCAAGCTTAACCGCATCAGCGAAAATTCTATTCTTACCGCCGGCCAAAGTCTGATTATTAAGTAGCCCCCTGGCTCTCCCGGCAAGTTTATAAAACAAAAAAGCATGAAGCTGGATATTTTGGTATTATCGGCGCATCCGGATGATGCTGAACTGGGCTGCGGAGGCACTATTGCCCTTCACGTAGCCCTGGGCAAGGCGGTCGGGATGGTAGATTTTACCCGGGGAGAGCTCGGCACGCGTGGCAATGCCCATACCCGCGAGCAGGAAGCACAGGCGGCAGCGCAAATCTTAGGCTTGAAGCTGCGCCAAAACCTGGAAATGGCAGATGGCTTTTTTGAGATTAACCGCGAGCACAAAATGCAGGTCATTGAGGTCATCCGACGATTTCGCCCCGAAATTGTCCTGGGAGCCGCCCCCCTAGACCGACACCCCGACCACAGCCGGGCCGCCGAACTTATCCGACAAGCCTGCTTTCTGGCCGGCCTGAGCAAAATCATCACTTATGACCCGGACGGCTATGAGCAATCGGCCTGGCGACCACGCCATTTGTTTCATTTCATTCAGGATTATTCACTAAACCCTAGCTTTGTAGTGGATATTTCTGCTTATTGGGACATCAAACTAGAGGCGGTGCAAGCCTTCAAAACTCAGTTTTACCACCCCGAGGCCGATATGGAGGCCCCTCAAACACCCATTTCCAGCCCGGATTTTATTCATTTTTTGGAGGGGCGAGCCCGCGAAATGGGCCGCATGATTGGGACAACCTATGGTGAGGGCTTTATCAAAGCAAGCCCCCCCGGAGTGCGGGATTTGTTTCAGTTGTTATAAGCTTCGGTCATTTTTTACAAATCCAGTAAACCTTCGGGCAACTCTACCAAATTTCGCGCTGTTCTAGCCGGACCTCCTTCAATAGGGCATCTACCAGAGGAATCAATACTTCGCGCCCTTCATACGCCACCCCAATCAAATCTTGCTGGCCTTCATAAATGGCCGTAACGGGGCCAATCAGACCTTTTTCTGTATCAGTTACCAGAAACCCCACCAAATCATGCAAGAAGTAACCCCCTTCCGGCAAAGGTGGCAAAGCCGACAAGGGTAAATAAACCAAAGCCCCCACCAAGGGCGAAGCCTTGTCCAGGGTATCTATGTCCTCTAAAAAGACAAAGGCCCGGTCGCCCTGGATGTAAATTTCCTGTATTAAAAAAGGAATGAGCTGCCCTTTGATTTCAAAAAATAAAGCCTCCAAAGAAGCGTAATAATCTGGCTCATCACTTTCTAACAAAATGACCAGCTCCCCTTTCAGGCCCTTGGCTTTTTGCACAAAACCCAGTTGAAAACAAGCTTCTTTTTGCATAAAAAACGAATAAAAATTTAAGCTTAGGAAGTCGCAAGTCCACACCGCTCAGAAAAAGAAGCTGGATGAAAAATTTTCACTTTCCCATTTTCGCCTATTCAATTAGCCCATTCTGCCGCGCATTATTCCGGCAAGGTTTCGTACACCAATTTTTCAAAGCGGGGGAAAAATGCTTCCTGGCGGGTCGGATATACCTGTGTCATTAAAACGGCAAGCAGTTCGTGGGTAGGGTCTATCCAAAAAGTGGTATGAAAAGCCCCTCCCCAGCTCAGACTATAGGCCACTGGCCAGGTATTCTTGGCTTTGTTGGCCAATTTTTTTTGCTTTTCGGTTTCAGACACTGTTTTGAGGGCAAAACCCAGCCCAAACACAGGGGCTTTCTCACCCAGGCTGGGATTTTGGGGTGTTGCCAGGCGCAGAAGCGTGCTGGTCTTGAGCAATTGCTTGCCGTCGTATTTTCCGCCATTGGCAATCATCTGACAAAATTTGGCATAATCTTCGGCGGTGCTGCAAAGGCCGCTTCCGCCTGAATAGTATGTTTTTGCGCCTTTTACCGGGTAATCAGCAAGTTGGGCCAGTGGTTCATCTTTGTAAAAGTCCACTGTTCCGGCCTTGCCTTCATAAGACATTGCCACCAGTCTTGTTGCCACTGAATCAGGATAAAAGAAACGGGTGTCCTGCATGTCTAGGGGTTCAAAGAGGCGTTTTTGAAGGAAATCGGCCAAAGACAGGCCGGAGACCACTTCCACCAGATAGCCCAGGACATCGGTATTGAGCCCATAGGTCCAGGCCTCGCCGGGGTGATGCATCAGAGGCAGGGTCGCCAGTTTTTTCACCATTTGCCCTATCGTAAGGGGGTGCATGGTGGCTAAATCAGGAATTTGGGCTTTGGTATAAAGGGCATTGGCCCGTAATGAATCCACAAACCCATAACTGATGCCGGAAGTATGAGTCAGCAAATCGTGAATAGTAATTTCCCGGCGGGCAGGTTCGGTGGTATAGCTGGTGTCGGCAGTATTGAGGGTTTTAAGCACCTGCGGGTTCTTAAACTCCGGGATGTATTGCGAAATGGGGTCCTCGAGCCGGAGTTTTCCTTCTTCATAAAGCATCATCACGGCCAGAGAAGTGATGGGCTTGGTCATGGAAGCAATTCTGAACAAATGGTCTTTTTGCATGGCCTTGCCCGGAGCACCTTGTCCAAAGGCTTGATGATAGACAATTTTGCCTTTTCTTGCGACCAGTGCCACTGCCCCCGGCATTTTTTTCTGGTCAATGTAATCTTGAAGAAAGGCATCCAGGCGTTCAAAGCCCGAGGATGACAGGCCTACTGATTCGGGTGAAGCCTCGGAGAGCTTTTGGGCAAAAAGGGTAACCCAAGAAATTAAACAAAAAACCAGGCAAAAAATCCCGGTGCGTAGCCATAATATCTTGTATCTTTCCATCAATCAAAAGGGGATAAAAAGTTTAGGACAAATTTAAGGCAGATGGGTAGCAAAATCAGTAGATGTAGAAAAGAATTTAGCCCCAGAGAGAACTATACAAAAAAATAGCCTTGCTTTTTGACAAAAGCAAGGCGACACCATCCGGACCCACGAGACTTAGTGTCCGCCGTCTTTTTTACAGCAGGCAGGAAGTTTTTGATAATTTTCTGATACTGCCGGCACATCATCAGCATCATAGCCTGTTTTGGCAATGGCCGTGCGCAAAGCTGCTGCATTGGTTTGGTTGCCATTGAAAACAATTCTTAAGGCCTTGTTTTCCAGATTCAGGGTGGCCTGCTTCACCCCTTTTTCCAGCAAAAGGGCTTTTTCAATTCGCTCTTTGCACATCCCGCATTGGGCCGAGGTCTGAATCGTAATCTCTTGATTGCCAAAGGCCTTTCCGTTAGGACGTCCTTTCTCAGCCTTGGCTTTGAGCTCTTTCTTGCCTTTTTCTTCGCCTTGCGCCTGTCCATCCTGAACAAAGACTAAACCTAAAATAAAGGCAAATACAATGATTATTTTGTTCATTTTGTTGAAATTTTAATGGATAACATCATTTGAACTTAAACGATATAAGATTACAAATTTATCAGATTATCTTCTATGATTTTGCAGTTTAACAATTTCTTTGCAATCATTTTTGAGCGTACCTGCTAACTTCATATTTTCAAATTGCTTATTAAGCATAGTGAATACCTGAAACGATTACCTTTCATGAAAATACGACTACTTATTCTATTAGGATTCCTCTTTTTTGTGGCTGGTAGAAACACTCTCGCGCAAAATACATCCGTTTATCGCATCACTGGCAAGGTTGTAGATGAAACGCAGCAGGCCCTGGAGTTTGCCACTGTGCGGGTCTTTTCCGCTAGCGACAGTAGTCTGGCTGCGGGTGGGGTTACGGATGCCGAGGGCCGGTTTAATTTTTTGGTGGACGCAGGTCAGTATTACCTGATAGCCCAATTTGTATCCTTTCAAGAGCAAATAATCCAAAATATCCAGCTAGGCCCCCAAAACCCGGTGATAGGACTGGGCGCGATTACCCTCCGGGAATCTTCACAGGTGCTTTCCGAAATAGAAGTGGTGGCCGAGCGAAGCGAAATGGAGCTGAGCCTGGACAAACGTGTATTCAATGTAGGGCAGGACTTGGCTACCCTGGGGGGCAATGCCATTGAGATACTCAACAATGTGCCCTCGGTACAGGTAGATGTGGAAGGCAATGTGAGTTTGCGGGGGAGCCAAAATGTACGTATTCTGATAGACGGACGGCCTTCGGGCTTGGCAGGCATTAGTAGCACCGATGCCCTCCGGCTTTTGCAAGGCAATCTCATTGACCGCATTGAGGTCATCACCAACCCCTCGGCCCGCTACGATGCCGAAGGAGAAGTGGGCATTATCAACATCATCCTCAAAAAAGAAAAGCGAAAAGGCTTAAATGGCTCTTTTGACCTCACCACGGGCTACCCCGAAAACTTTGGGGGTGCTTTCACACTCAATTTCCGGCAAAAATGGATTAATTTTTTTGGCAGTGTGGGCCTAAACTACCGCCGGGCGCCCGGCTTTGGCGAATCCTTCCAAACTTTTTTTAATGAAGGGGGAGACATTAGTGCCGCCTTCCGGCGCGACCAGGACCGCAACCGGCGCAATTTTGGGCAGACCTTCCGGGGAGGGGCCGATATTTTTTTAAACGAACGCAATACCCTGACCCTTTCGGGCTTATTCCGAATGTCCGATGGTAATAATGATACTTTTATCCGCTTTGATGACTTTGACGGACAGGGCAACTTTACCCAAACCGTGATTCGGACGGAAGACGAAACGGAAACGGATGACAATGTAGAATTTAACCTGAATTACAAACGAACCTTTGCCCGTAAAGGCCAGGAATGGGTTACAGATTTTAAATGGATCTTGACCGATAATACTGAGCGGGCCGACCTTTTTGAGGAAAACCAAACACTGGCTTCGGCTTTTGAGCAACGCTCCAGCAATACCGAAGACGAAGAAAATTTTTTCTTCCAGAGTGATTATATCCATCCATTTGGTAAAAAAGGCAAGCTTGAAACCGGCACCCGGATTACCCTGCGTACGGTGGACAATGACTTTCTGGTGGAAGAACTCAATGGAGACAATATTTGGGAAGCTTTGCCTGATTTTAACAATCGCTTTGTCTATCAGGAGGATGTGTATGCCTTTTATCTGATGGCGGGCAATCAGTGGGGTAAGTTTCGGCGCAGGCCGGATTGAGAGCCGAATATACCGACATCCAGGCCCGCCTCAAGGAAACCAATGAGGCCAATGACCGCGATTTTCTCGATTTTTTCCCGAGTGCCCATTTCTCTTATGAACTATCCGACAAGCAGACCATTCAGTTTAGCTATAGCCGTCGGCTGAGCCGCCCCAACTACCGTTTGTTGCTTCCTTTTTCCAATTTCAGCGATTCGCGCAATTTCCGGGCGGGCAACCCTGCGCTCAACCCTGAATATACCCATAGTTTCGAGCTGGGTTATTTGCAAAATTGGAAATCGGGCAATGTTTTTTCCAGCGTCTATTATCGTTATCGGACGGGCGTGATTGAGCGGATTACCCTGGTGGACGAAAACAACTTCAGCATCATTTTTCCGGTCAATCTGGCGCAGCAAAATGCCTACGGTTTCGAGTTTACCTTTACCCAAGACCTGGCTCCCTGGTGGACCCTGAATGGCAACGCCAATATTTATTGGGCCCTCACCGAAGGCACATTTGAAGACCAATCTTTGCGGGCGGAAGTATTGACCATGAACAGCCGCCTGGCCAGCCGTTTCAAACTTCCCAAGGATTTTGACCTCCAGGCCACCGTCCTCTACAGCGCCCCGCAAAATACCACCCAGGGCCGCATGCTTTCTATGACGGTGCTCAACCTGGGACTTTCCCGTGATGTTCTTAAAGGCAACGGAACCCTCACCCTGAGTGTGCAGGATGTGTTCAATTCGCAAATCCGCCGTTCCATCACCCAGGGCATTGATTTCTTTGCCGACAGTAGTTTTCAGTGGCGGGCCCGTCAGTGGTTGCTCAATTTTAACTACCGTCTCAACCAGAAAAAGCAGCGTGGGGGCCGCGAAAGAGGCGACCGTGAAGGCGGTTTTGAAGGTGGGGATTGGTAAAACCTCCCCTTTTTGTTGACCTTTTATTGCCGGATTTCCTGCTGCGAAATCCGGCATTTTTTTCAATGCACGTTTTCTTTATTACTGATTTCTCAGATTTTTTTAGAACTCCCGCTCTCCAAATTCACTTTTGATAAATTTGGCTTTGTTTTTTGAAGCATTGAGCTGATAGCTGAGGTTGAACATGATTACATCCACTTCATAAATATAATTGGTGGTGGTAAAAAATTCATTTTCGCGAAAGGTCGTAATTCTTTGCTCATTGCTGGGCAAAATTCCCCCGTCTATTTGCAACCATTGCAAGGTAGCCGTCAGGCGGTCTTTCCAAAAAACTTTTCTCAGCGTAAGATTGGGCGATATAAACCGACCATCTTCGCCCTGGGCGGTATTCCGGGCCGAAATATAGTTGACGCTTGCCTGAACACTGAGCGTAGGGAGAACTTGCCAGGTCGTGTTGAGATTGAAAGAATAAATCCAACTATCGGTATTGAGTGGGCGATTGTCAAACTGACCTTTGATTTGATAATGATAGACATTGCCCCCCAGGTACGCTTTCCATTTCTGGGTCAGTTTTAGCTCCGAGCCCAGCTCCAGGCCCCAAGCCTCGGCCCGGCCCACATTGGCATAGATACGGTTTAATATCGAATCGTTGTAAACGGTATTGACCCGATTGACGACATTTTGCACCTTTTGAAAATACAAGGTGGCAAAGAAAGACTGCTCGCCAATGTCTTTGACCATCCCCAGTTCAAGCAGGTCGATAAACTCCGGCAACAAGGTGGGGTCGCCCTGCTCCAGTGTCTCAGAGTGTTCTCTTTCGGGAAAGGGGTTCATCTTGAAAGTGGTAGTCCGCTCCACACGCCTGCTGTAGGCCGCCTTGAAGCGAAGGTTTTCATTCAGGAGGTACTGTAGCTGGGCCGAGGGAAATGGTTTGACAAAATCATACGCATAAGTGGAATCCAGCGTATTGGTTTTGTCGCGCAGGGTAAGTTCGCGATTCATCGCTTCCAGACGAAGCCCGGCATTATACGTCCAGTTCCCTTTTTGCCCCGCAAATTGGCCGTAGATGGCATGAATACTTCTTTGCAGGTTTACCTCACTGGAAAACTCCGGTATCAGCTCAAAGATATTTGTAAATAGGTTTCGTCTTTCATAGAGAAAATCGCCGCGATGGTCTAAATAGCGAAACTGATAGCCCAGGCTGAGTTGTCCGGCCGTCCAGGCTTTGCTTTGATAATCCAGTTGCAAGCGCCCTCCGTGGAGCGGGTTTTGGTTGTCGTTTCGTTCATCCTGAAGTAGTTCACGGGTGTCGGGCCAGGCCAGGTTACGATTGGTGGTGGGCCCGCCCAGTTGAGTATATTCATACAAAACCGAAGCACTCAGGGCGGATTTTTGGGCCAACTGCACGCGATAATCCAGGCTGCCGAGCATAAAATCTCCCCGCCGCACTTGCAGATTTTCGTTGAAATAAACCAGGGTATAGAGGCGATTAGGTTCGTTGAGGACTTGGGAATGGTTGTCAAAATACAAAATGTCGGCGGTGCGGGCTTTTTCTCGTTTCCCAGCAAAAAATCCGAGGGAGAAAGCATGTCGTTTGTGCGGCTGATAATTCACTGTAAACCGCCCGGAGTAATTGGTCTCATCAAAACTGCGTTCCCCCTCAGAAGGAAAGCGGGTCAGGGTATCGTCAATAATGGTAAAAACATCGCCCACGCGCTGCCCACTCAAATCATAGCGTTGATAACTCAAACCCAGGGAAATATCCCACTTTTTTTGGCGATAGTTGAGCGTAAAATCCCCGCCGTAGCGGGGCGAGTTTTGCGCATTGTCATAATTCTCAATATTGGGTAAACCGACCCGGGCATTGACTTGTAAAAAAAGTCCTTCCTCGGTTTGGGTCTTGGTAAGGATATTGATAATGCCCGCCTTTCCCTCGGCATCGTACTGGGCCGATGGGGCCGTTATGATTTCAATATTTTCGATGGCATTGGCGGGTATTTGACTCAAGACCGCCGTTACGTCCGCCTGTACAGGTTTGCCATTGAGCAATACGGCAAAGCCATTGGCCCCCCGCACCCGGATTTCTCCCAGGGCATCTACCGTAACCGAGGGCATGTTGCGTAATACATCAATGGCAGTGCCTCCCTGTGCGGATTGAAACGTTTGTGCTTCAAATACTTGCCGGTCTATTTTATGCAATACAGTGGCTCTATCGCCCTGCACCTGAATTTCGTCTAATAATCGGGCATTGGCCTGAAGCGCAATATCGCCCAGTTTTAATTCCTCTCCTTTAGCCAATACAAACCGGGGGGAA
>JAAUUB010000229.1 GCA_012031215.1 Microscillaceae bacterium
GGACTATCCGGCGTATCCAGCCCGGTATCTTTGAGCAAGGCATAGACCTGGGCCGTGTTTAGGTCGGACCGAAGGGCTTTTAAAACCCCTACCAAGCCCGCCACATAGGGGGTAGCCATGGAAGTGCCGCTGTAGGCCGCGTATTTATTGCCCGGGATGGTGGAGAGAATATCCTGGCCGGGGGCAGCAATGCCCATTCCAAGGTCAGAGATAAAATTAGAAAAAGAGGCTTTTTTTAAATCCGGGCTGAGCGCAGCCACTACAATCACTCCTTCGCAAGCGGCGGGCACATAATTTTTAGCGTTTCGGTTGTCATTGCCTGCGGCCACCACCACCACCGCTCCGGCCCGGTTGGCATAGCGAATGGCGGCTTCATAGGCTTTTTGGGCATTGTCGCGGGAGGGGCCGCCCAGCGACATTGAGATGACATCGGCGCCCTGGTCGGCGGCTTCAATCATTCCATTGATGATGTCTTGTTGGGTTCCCCAGCCAAAATCACTTAGCACCTTGATGCTGGTAACCTGCAAGAAACCCGGATTGAGGGCCAGGGAAGCACCCCCCCGGCCATTGTTAGAAACGGCGGCCGCTATGCCGGCGCAGTGTGTGCCGTGGCTTTGTTTGTCCTGGTCATACTGGCTTCGGGTAGAAACATAATTGTCTTTCAGGTCTTCGTGTCTGCCTTCTACCCCGGTGTCGAGGATGGCGATTTTGGCTCTTTTTTTAGGGCTAATTTCCTCCTGGCGCAGGTATTGAAAATAATCGGCCATTTGCATTTTCTCAAAGCCCCATAGCTGGGCCAGATTGGGGTCGTCAAGTCCATAATCGATGGGTGGAGGGGCAGGTCGGGAAGGACTTGGGACAGGCAGACTTAGCCGTATCACTTCATTGTACTCGACAACGTCAGTGAGGCCGCTTGCCTGGATGGCCGTTATAATTTTGGCCAGATTTTTTATTTGCGCATCAGGAACGTCAAGCGTATAATACTCGTCCAGGTCAGTCAAATCCGGGTATTTTAGGTCTGGGAAAGCCCTTTTGAGGCTCACCTGATAATTTTGGAGCAAGACCACCAGGGCTTCGGGTTGGGTATTGACTTTCAGGTCCAGGAGCAGCTCTCCATTACGGGCCAGTTCGCTGGGCAGTTGTGCGGCCGGAATGCTTTCTTGAGAAGGGCCAAAAACCTTTTGCCAGGCCTCCGGCACAAACCGAGAATATATCAGGTAGCCGGCCAGCCCAATGCCTACCGCCGCCAGAAAAAAGGCCCGGGTGTTTTTGAGATTATTGGCCAGCAGAAAAACCATCACAAATACCACCAAATCGCGGGGCAGCATCAGCAAAAGCTTGTGATAGAAGCTAAAATCGGTCATAAATACCGTGATCGCGTAGGTCAGTGAGGCCGCCCAAAAACTCAGGCTGGGCAGCAGGGTGCTGCGCTGCTTATATAGCTGAAAAAAAACCCAGACAATGGACAAACATAGTCCAATGACGGCATAAGGATAAAATTGCTCTAACATAATGCGCCTTTTTTATGGTCTGAATGTAAGCAAAAACGCCCCGAAAATAAAAACCAGTTTAGGTTTTATTAAATTTTTTCTTGAAATAATCATAGGCTACGTTGATTTTTGCAGAAATGGTTTCGGCATATTTTTTCTTTTCGGCATCTATAAAGCGGTCGGGGTGGTATTTTTTCATAGCGTTTTTGTAGGCGGCTTTGATTTCCTCAAAGCTAAGCCCAGGTTTGATTTCGAGTGTTTCGTAGTGTTTGCGCTCTTCACTGCTATAAAAACCCCCATTGCTTTGGCTTTGCTGGTTTTGCCCGGTATGTTGCTGGCGGTATTTGGCATATTCGCGATGGCGGAAGTCGCCAGTGCCTTTGCCAAATTTTTCTTCGGTTTCGTTGGCCCAGTCCTCAAATTTTTGGTAGTAAGAATCAAACTTATCGAAGGGATTTTCGGATTTAGGCTCGTATTTGTATTTATAGCGGTCATAGCTGCCTTGTGGGTCTTGTTGGTATTCGCGATAGGCTTTTCTGAACTTTTCCCTTTCGGCCGCATCCAGTTCGAGTTCATCCATCATGGTCTCGAGGTCAATATTGCTTTTGGTTCCAAAGCCATAGTTGCCCAATAAACTCCGCAAGGTGGGGTCATCTATAATGGCCTGAAAAATCTCTACCAACATTTTGGTAATCATAAGAGTGCTAAGATTTAAGATGAAAACAAAAACTAGGACAAAATCGTGTAATGGAGAATTTGGACGGGCGTGCCCCACATAAAAACAGAAAAACCGCCTTCTATTTCTTTAAGTTCAACTTCTACCCGGAGGCCTTCTTGTTTAAGGGCGGAGGGCATTTCTAAGGGGCGCCAATGCTGGCCGTCTTCGCCAATGAGGCCCCAAAAACCTGGCCCCAGCGATTGATACGCAATTTTACCTCTTATGGTCATAATTTTTTGTGATAAAGGGGGTGAAACCATTTTTTGCTTGAAAGTGAGGGCAATCTGGAAGTTGCCCTGGGTCTTAGTGCCTGAGGGGGGCAATTGTTTCCGAAGAGTTCCCTCTGGCCCCCAAAATTTTTTCAATCTAGGCATAATTGCAAGATTATCCAAGTACTTATGCCTTTGAATAAAAAATTATGACCTTACTATTTGCTGGTTTTTTTGCTTATTTTGCCATCTGAAGAATGTATCTCTTGGTTATTGCCAATATTTTTACGTGCCATAAGAGATTTTTTTAGGATGCTGAGACCGACCCTATGTTTACTGATTTTATTGGAAATAGGACTGCTTTTGGGCGGCCTTTTGAGCTTTGGGGTGAAGGCACAGCGTCAGGAAAAGGCTTATTTGTTGGTGTCTCCGCAGGTAGTACAATTGCCCGCCGCCATACCCGAACGGGCCTGGGTGCGTCTGCGTCCTGACGGAAACCGATTGCTGGCTTCGGTCTCCCAAGATTTGCCCTACGATTTCTTTCCGGTGGCTTCTTACCGCTATATAGCTTCCCTGGAATTGGAAAATCAAACGGAAAAGAGCCGCAAAATTTACCTGGATTGGGGATTGGTTGACCAAGTTTTTTTTCGGGTTTTGGAAAAGCCTGACTGGCAAAGCAGTGGTTTTTTAGAGCCTTATTCGCGGCGGGCGGTGCCTGAAGGGCATTGGAATCAGCAACTTACCTATCTTTATCTTCCGGCCAAAACCCGCCTTGCCTGCACGGTTGTGCTGGCCAACTCGGCGCCACTCCCTGCTAAAATACCCCTGCGACTCTTTGAAGAAGCCGCCTGGGAAAATCTCCTAGAGATCCAGCATTTTTCGCAAGGCATTTTTCTGGGGATAATGGTGCTTTTTTCCCTTTGTATTATAATAGTGTATCTGTCCATGGGCGAAAAACTTTACCTCACGTTCTTTTTATATGCCTTTCTTTTTGCGCTATCGCGCTTGCCTGCCTATGGCTATTTGGGGCCACTTAGTCCAAGTCCTTATACTGATGAAATCTGGTGGCTCAACCTGAGCCAGGTTTCGGGCCTGATGTTGTTGCTTTTTACACGACAGGCCCTGCAGACCTCCCGCTTTACCCCTTTTTATGATAAACTCATTCTTTTACTGATTATGGGGCGGGGTTTGGCTTTATTGGGGGGCTGGGCAATCATTTTATCGGGAATGGGCATTGATTTTGTCAATGTGCTGGTACGTTGGATAGATGTGCTTACGCTTCCCCTCGGGCTTTGGATTACCATATTTTTTGCCTGGAAGGGGAGTTTACTGGCCCGTTCCCTGGTAATTGGCAATTTTTCTGTTCTCTCTGGGCTTACTTTTACACTTTTGGGGGCTTATCAAATTCTTCTGACCCCTTTCTTTCCTTATTTTTTGCAGGCCGGGGTCTTAGGTCAAATTTTTATCATCTGTGTTGGGCTGGGTTTCAGAATACAGCGCCGGTTTGAGAAAGAGCAAAAGAACCAGGCAAAAATCCTGGTATTGCAAAAGAGATTAATCACCGTTTGGAAGATAAGGTAAAGAAACGCACGGAGGAGCTGGAAAAAGCCTACGAAGAAATTCGCTTTCGCAATGACGAACTCAACCAGCAACAAGAAGAAGTATTGAGCATCAACAACCATCTGGAAGAACTAGTACGATTGCGCACGCTCAAAATCAAAAAGCAAAATGACCAGTTGCGTGAGTACGCCTATTTTAATGCGCACAAAGTGAGAGGGCCATTGGCACGCATTTTAGGAATAATGTATCTGGTGAAAGTCGCTCCGCCGCAAAGCCTGGCTGAAATCACGGAACTGGTGAACAAACTGCACGATTCGGCCCAAGAGCTCGACTTGACCATTCGTGAAATCAATCAAATATTGGATGAGGGCGAAGAGGAGGATTGAAAGGAGGATTTTTGCAAGAAGGCTGTCTTTTCGGCTGTGTTTGTTGGCAGGCATCGCTTTGCAAGCCCTCGCGGCCAGGGCGCAAAAAAAATCCGATTCTTTTGTCTTGAAAATGGTCTTTCCTGATGCGGGGGTCTTTACTTTGCCAGAAACTACTTTTCAATGCACACAAGCGGAAACCCTGCCCACCTCCCTGCAAAGAATTCTTTTCCCTTTCTCTCATAAGAAAACGTATGCTAGCCAGGGCCGCTTGGTCTTGCACAACCCTCACAAGCAGTCTCGACAGGGAGTTTTGAAGTGGCAAGGGCTAAACGGCATTGCCCTTATCCCTGAATTGGGAGGTGATACAATCTTTTCGGGTTATTATGTGCCCCGGGTAAAACTATCGCTTCAGGGCAGGGAAGGCTATTGGCACCATCTGGCCACGGTCGTACAGCTGCCGCCTCAAAGTACCCTATCCTTCAAAGTATGGCTAATCAAGGACCAGGAAGGCCCGGGAAGCTTCCAGTTTTTCTCCGAAAGCGCCTGGGAAAAACAAAGGTTTTGGCAAAATACCCTGCCGGGTGCTTACAGCGGCCTGATGTTTACCTTTTTTATTGGAAGCCTGCTGTTTTTTTGGGGAAATAGCGACCGTGCTTTTTTATATTTAGGCCTTAATACCTTGCTCTTAGGCTTGTTTCCTCTTTTTCTATACGGGCATACTATCCACCTTACCGGGCAGCATTATCTGAACTACCTTTTCTCCTTTGCGATTTCTCAGGTAGCCTCTGTCTTTGAAATAGGGCTTATCCGAAAGTCGCTGCACACCTATCGCTCCCCTTACCTTCACTATGACCGGGCACTGTTGCTTTTGCGGGCTTGCGCCTGCTCACGCTCTTGGCCGGGCTTTGGATTTTTGCCCTAGGGCAAGACCTAAACCGGGTCAGGCAATTGGCCATTGTGATGAACCTGATTTCTCTACCCATTGCCATTTGGATTATTGCTTATTTTGCCCGCAAAGGCAATAGTCTGGCTCGTTTTTTTGTAACGGGGGAGTTGATTGTGATGTTAGGTCTGGCACTCAATACCCTGGCGGCCCTGGCACTCATCAAGGGCGTTTCCTCGGTTTTTTTCTTGGAAGTTGCCTTTTTTCTTCGCTCAATGGTCTTCAGTTATGGAATGACTTACCGCATCCAGCGCAACCTGCAAAAGCAGCAGAAAAGCCAAAAGGAAGTGCTGATTTTGCAAAAGCAATTGACCTCTAACCTGGAGCAGCAGGTGAGCCTCCGCACCCAAAGCCTCGAGAAAGCCACCGAAGAAATTCTTGCCCAAACCGAAGCTTTACAACAGCAAAAAGAGGAAATTCTCTCCTTAAATCAACACCTGGAAGCTACGGTGAAGACCCGCACAGCCCAGATGAACCAGCAAAATGAAACGCTCCGAGAGTATGCCTCGCTCAATGCCCATAAAGTAAGAGGCCCCCTGGCCCGAATCCTGGGTCTGATTTACCTCTTGCAGCATCAGCCCCCCGAAACCCTGGCCGAGGCCCAAGCCTTGTTGCAATCGGTGACCCTATGTGTGCAACAACTGGAAGAAACCATCACCAGCCTCCAGGCCCGAATGCGAGAAGAAGGCGATATTTCTGATTAAAATCCGGGCCTTTTAGCACCGGAAGAACCCGGGCGATGGCCGGAAATACTCACTGCTTTGCAATAAATAATGTAATCCCTTTGAGGAAGAATTTCCAGAACAAAAATTGCTATTGATTGGGCATAGATAACACTTAGCAAATGATTCATTTCTTGCTTAAAAACGGGTCTTTATGAAAAAATACAGATTGCGCTATCTACTAATTTGCTGGGGGTTGGGCCTGGCCCTTTGGAGCCAGAAACTCACCGCTCAAAACTTTTTTGTGCAAGATGAAGCCAGTATGTTGAGTGTGGAAGACCGCAACCGGCTCGAGCAAATGCTCAAAAGCTATCAGGATAGCACTTCTACCCAAATTGGGATTTTCACGGTAGCAAGCCTCGGCGGGCAAAGCATCGAGGCCTATTCCGTAGCACTGGCCACCCGCCTGGGCATTGGCCAAAAAGGAAAAGACAATGGGCTGCTTATTTTGCTGGCCCGCGAAGAGCGAAAAGTGCGGATTGAAGTAGGCTACGGCCTGGAAGCCATCTTGACCGACCTCGTGTGCAAGCGATTGATTGAGGAGGTGATGAGCCCCCAGTTTCGTCAAGGGAAATTTGGGGCAGGTCTTGAGCAGGCCCTGGAAAAGATTTTTAAACTCCTTTCGGGGGAATTTACCGGAGCCGACCTGGAACCGCCCCGCCCCTGGATGACCTCCCCCGATTTTGATAACCAGATATTTTACACTTTCCTCGGGCAACTCTTGCTGGCTATAAGCTTCTATATATCAAGTTTCTTCATCAAATATACTAGGTTTTGGTTCAGCCTGCGGGCTTATTTTCTGCTTTTTGGGCCTATTTATCTTTATCAGGCGGTTTTGAGTACGATAATGCTTTGGCCAGAATCAGCAGGCGGAATTCTCTTCATAGAAGTCTTCTGGGTCTCATTGTTTTTTTTATTATCCATTCCGTCTTCCCGCAAAAGTGGGGGCGGCGGTTCATACAGTAGCCGGGGCTACAGCAGTATTCCTCTTCTTATTCCTCTTCCTCTTCCAGTAGTTCCTATTCATCCGGGAGTTCTTCCTCTGGAAGTA
>JAAUUB010000025.1 GCA_012031215.1 Microscillaceae bacterium
TTGCTGGGGCTTATCGCCGGGGCGTAAGTTCATGATTTGCCAGGCTTCTTCCGTTTCTTTTTGCAAAGTAGGCAGCAGACCACAATAGATAAAGGAAGACTTGCCAATGCCCGAAGTGCCGATAACGGCCACAAAGTGATTGGATTTGAGTTTTTGTACTACTTCGGCCACTTGCCTCTCCCGGCCAAAAAAGAGAAAACTCTCTTCGGGCAGAAAAGGCCGCAAACCGGGAAAAGGATTTTGCCGGGTGCTTTGTTCAGGATAAACAGTACTTTGCGTATGAATCATAATGGGAGTTTTTTCAAAATCAAGAAACAGTTTCCGAAGATACAAGCAAGGATTCTTCCGAAGGCGAAGTGGTGGCGGCAAAGTTACCCGGCCAATGGGCAAAGTGTGTTTTGCGAATCCAGTAAAGTACGGTGCTGGTTTCGGCTACCAACCGGAATGGCTGTCCATTGAGGGCCGACATCTCCTTCGGCGAAAGCTTGGCGCGTTCCTCAAAGCTAGCTTTGACCACCTGTCCCACCCATAACTGCACCTTACCACTGTAAACCAGGTAAATGTCCATCTCTTCCCAATGCATGTAAGAGGCAATACGGTCGCCGGGTTGGTAATATTTGACCTGAATCCAGGGGGTCATCTCCAGCAGCGTCAGGGTATTATGATGAGACAAAGCCGGAATTTGTCTTAGGAAATGCGTCATTTCAAACCAGGTATTGGGGAAGTGTTGCTGCAAAAGCACCTCCGAAATTTGGTTGAAGCACTGTAGAAGTGCCATCCATTGCGGGTGGGGCATAAAATAGGCCTGTCCGTCCTGGGTAGCTTCCAGATACAAGTCGTCCTGGGCATTTTCAAAAATAAAATGGGTTCGCCAAAGCTTCGCGGCTCCAAGCAGAGGGTTTCGGCTTTTTCTTTATGCGGAAAATGAACCTTGATTTGCCCTTCTATTACCATCCAGGCATCGGCTTGGCGGCCTTGCGCATAAGTAGCCAGTTTTTCTCCGGCATTGAAGCGACGCAGGCTCATCAGGGGGGCCATTTCCAATAGGGTAAGGCTGGCCAGCGCTCTCAGTCCGGGCACACGACGGAAGAACAGCACTTTTTCCAGGTTTTGTTGTAAAAGAAGGAGGGATTGTGTGCCCAGGCAATAAACAATACTGTTTTGTTCGGCCCGAAGGCGAAGATTCAAAGCTTCCTTTTCTTGCCAGGGCAGAAGCGAAACCAAGCCCGGCCCGAAAGCTGTTATTCGCGGGCCATCTATCACCGCTATCTGTCCTTCTTCTACCCACCAGAGGTCGAGTTGTTCGGCAAAAGGATATTCTCGAAACACTTCGCCTGGGCGAGGGGTAATTTTCTCGGCCAATTGGCGCAGGGCATTGAGGGCCAGGGTGTCCGCAGAGGGGATTTTACCCGCTCTTTGCATAGTATCTACAAAGGTGTATTGGTTTTGGACGTGCCGCAATAAAGCCCGGGCTACTGTTTCGTGGATAGAGAGCAGGGTTTGAAAAGCTTCTCTCGAGATGCGCAGAACGATGGTTTCAGAAAGCGTTTCCAGGCTTATCTGAGGGATGGTTTCATTGATAAAATTGAGTGCGTGTACCAGTTCACGCGGGCGATAGTCCTGTATTTCAATGTGTTGGCTTTTGAGCACCAAACTACCATCCACCACCAGAAAGTAATCCATTTCGCCAATCTGGGCATAGCTTGCAATGGTATGCCCGGTTTGGTAGTGATGCCAGGTCATTTGTTCAGCAATCTCGGCCAGAATAAGCCCCGGCACATTCCTAAACTCGCCCACTTCGGCCATGAACCGGACAATGTCATAGCGGAGCCGACCCAGGGTAGGTTCATCTGTGCGGGTGAGAAAGGCCATGTGTTCGGCCAGTTGGGCCACTCCCGGATACCGGACGGTGTCTTTGAGATAGGGCACATTCTCAGCAAAAGCTAGTGCCCCTTTTTCATACAAATACCGATAGGCGATTTCACTGATAAGGACGTGGGGATTTACAATATTGGCTACGAAGATAGAGGTATCCTGAAAATCGTCCACTTGCGCCAGTTCGGCCAGGGCGCAGGCCTTAGTCCATCGGTTGATGCTCTTATAATCCCTTTGAATAAGGGCAATCAAAGCTTCGGCCCGGTGCAAGCGCGTAGTTGCCTGGATGGGGTATTCATCCTGCACCTCCCGGATTTTGGTTTCATAATCAGTAGAAATATCCAGCAGGGGAATCAAGACGGGCTTCACCCTTTCATCCAGCAGGATGTCGAGTAGTTCGCGGGCAAACTCAGCTTTTTCCGGGTCGCCTTCGTTCAGGCTTTGTCGTACCAGCACAACGGAGGCGGGTTCATAAAGCAGAGAAAGCAAGCTGAAAATCTCTTCATAATTGTTGTCAATTTCCGCTTCCAAAGCTTCCAGAAGGATTTCTCCGCTGGCCTGTCGGCGCAAAGCAAGCACTATGGCCAAGTTCCAGACCAGGTTTTCGCACACCTCTCGCAGTTCAGCATTGATAAGATTGGCCTTTTCGGGCTTCATTTTGCGACCACAGAGGGCCAGCTTGGCCAGGGCCATCCGGCTTAGGTTTTGATTGGCATCTTTGAGTTTATTGAGCAGGTATTCAACCGATGATTCGGTGGCCAGGCGACCATAAATTTGCAAGATGCGAAGTTGGATGACTTCCTTCTGCCCCGTCATATAATAGGCGTTTTCCAGATAAGGAAAAATGGCTTCGCCCAGGGTGTTTAGGGCGGCAAAAGCCGCGTTGCTATAAGCGGGTTCGGCCAGCTTGTCAATCAACTGATAGTACAAAGGCGGGCTTTGGGTGTGCGAAGCCGCTACCAGGGCCTGATACCGCACGGCATAGACGGGGTCGCGGAGCAAATTGGGCAGTAGTTCGGTCTGTACTGATTCTTGGGCATAAAGCGTAAGCAAAGCCCCAAAAATACGCTCTTCACTTTGCTTGGAGTAGGTCAGTTGGCGAACATATTTGATGCGCTCCAGCCGAAATTCTGCCCCGCGAAGGCGCCGGTAGGTCTGACGAATCAATTCGGCGTTTTCTAGCACCGGAAAATACTTGGACTTCATGACAATGTCGAGAATCGGAATTCCTTCCAGGATACAGAGCTTGCTGGCCTGCATCAGGGCAATTCCCTGGCTTTCTTCGTCTATCTCGATGGCCATCTGCTTGATTTCAAGCAGATAAGATTCTAAAATTTCTTGCAAAGCTTCACGGCTCATCATAAGCTGTAGGCGAAACGATTCGTCGTGGGGATGGGTACGCAGCTTTTCGTCTATATGTGTCATGAGCGTCCTGAGTTCATCTTCAAAAGAGATTTTGGGAATAAACGCCTGAGACATAAAAACAAAACCTTCGGTCCAGACAGCCTGGACAAATTCTGTGGGCTGAGATTGTATTTGATGGATTAATAACTGATAATAACGATTGAGCAACTGGCGAATGGCACCATCACGGGCATCCATCAATTGTAAGATGGCCTGCCGATAAACCACAGGGTGCAAGATGCTGAGCATATTCAGTTGGGCCGGCAATTGATTAGGGGGAACCTGGCCAAGATTGGCCACAATCTGGGCTACCAGGCCCTGCTGGGTATTTTGGTTCCGGTGTTGCTGGTTTTGTTGCTGGTTGAGGGTTTCCTCCAGGGTTTGGCGATAGTACTGATGCAGCCGTAAAATGACCCGAATCAATAAAAGGCAAAGCACAAGCATAAGCACGACCAGGCCCACCTCACTACGGCCAAAAGAATCAAGAAGCCAAAGCACCAGACCCGCCACCCACAGGGCAACGTCGCGTACCCCACCTTCCAGCTTTGATTGCAGGTCGAGGCGCAGATTGGCCTCTATGGGCCAGAAATAGGCCCGAAAACTAGGCAGCGCAATGGCTTCCATAGCCACCTCCCGCACAAATTTGACCAGGGCCACAAAAAGCAATAGCAAAGCAATTCCTTCAAATGTCCCCTCACTCCCCAGCCAACCATAGCCTCCTAGGGCAATGCCCAGGGAAATGGCCAAAGAAATCGGAAAAACCAGTAGCCCACTTCGCAAGCCATAGCGGCGCACCACCCACTTGAACAAAGTGCGCTTTAGCACCGCCGACACAATCAGGGTCAAAGCCCCCAGGCGCGCCAAAAGCACGATGAGGCCCGCCAGATTTTGCTTGTCAATGGCTTGGCCTGGCTTCATCTGAAAAACAAGCACCGCCTGGGTCCAGAAAACGTACTCGACCAGCATGGCCAGCAAAACCGCCAGACCAATGAATAGACCCAAATGAATGGTATAGTTGTTTTCAATCAGTTGAAAAAACTGGTTTTTATCATAGACCTCTTTGATGTCGGCACTGATTTGTCGTAAAGTGCTAAAAACCAGTACTATACTTAATAAAATCAGGCTGCCTAGGCCAAAGCATAAGGCACTTAGCCCCAATAACTGGTGCAGGCGAAGGTAAAGGGCTGCACCCGTAGTGCCCTCTATCCAAAAAGAAACCCCCAAAAGGCCTCAGCCCCCCGGCCAGCATAAGGCCCAGATTGTAGCGGTCGGCATAGCGCTTGGCTTCTCGAACATTAAAAAGACGTGAATATACCGCCTCAAAAATGAGCGATACCAGCGAGTTGAGTGGAAAAAACACTACCAGTCCCCAGAAAGCAAACTCAGACCAGGCAGAGGAAAATGGCGGGCTGGAGGAGAGATAGCCATACCCAAGCCCCAGGGCCAGGGCCAGCAAAAAACTTGCCCCCAAAGCCAAGCGGCCCATATCTACAATGTTTTGAAGCAAAGTCCAGGCAAGCGAAACAAAAAAGCCCACAAAACCCGCCATCACCAGCACCGGAGGAAGCCAAGCGAGTGTGTAATGGCTCAAAAACAAGCCCAAAGCAATAAGATTAAAAAACATCAGGCCAACCCCAAGCAAAAATCCCCACAATAATAGCAATACTAAACGAAATCGGTTTTGAGGGGAAGAAGCAAGAGAAGGGGCAAAACTAGCATTCATATTTTTATAAATCGGGTATAAGCAGGAACAAAAAACTGGGTCAGCAAGAATGCCCCTCTGCTAGGGCGAAAGTATTTTCTTTTGGCTTTCTAGCCATATGCGCATGTCGTTAAGCAATATTTTCAGTTGATTGTCTATTTCAATTATGCGGTCTCTTTGTGCTGAAGCCTCCGGCTGGTCAGGATTTTGAGACAAAGCCTCGGAAAGGGCTTCTTTTTCCTTCATAAGGGCCTGTTCTTGCTTTTTCCAGTCGGACATGGGAGGGGGATAATCGGCTTCGGTATTGGTTTGGGCTTGCTTGCCTGATTCAACTCTAATCTCTTTTAATTTCTTGTTTTTGGCCATCAGTAGGGAGTCTTCGGTACTCAGCGAAGCGAGCTCAGAGAGCGAATCGGCCTGGTTTAAGCGCTGGCTTGAATCTGCCGGAAGGGGCTTGGCCTGGCGGTCGGGGCTTAGCTCAAGTGAGTCAGACACAGGGCGGGTTTGGACAGTATCCCCGGGCAAGGTTTGGGCAGAATCGGAACGGGCTCTTGTAGAATCGCCCACCACCGGCGAAGCATTTGTTTGGCGGCTGGTATCTGCTTGCACGCCCACCAGGGGCGAGGGCGGACGATCATCGGGCCAGGTTTGGCTTTGAGCTGCCTCTAGGGCCGCCTCCATTTCTTTGAGGGCTTTGAGTTGGGCCGACAGGTCTTGGTTGAGCTGGGCCAGTTCTTCAAGCTTTTGCTTTTGGGCCTCGATGGCTTGTTTCTGGGCATCTACGGTTTCTTTGAGGGCAGTGATTTTTCCAGGCCCAGCAGTGCTTTGGCCGGCCAGGCCACCACCTGGGCGGCTTTGGCCAAAAAACCGGGATATTTTTTGCCTGTTTCTATCATCACAATCTGCTCAAAAAAAATCGCGTCCTTCCCGCAAAACCTCATAAAAGTTTTCAAAAGCGATTTCGCCCAGACTGACCGGCCTCGGCTTGGGGCTGGGCTGGATATACTGCCCCAGCAAAGCTCCCAGGTTGCTGTCAAAAAACAAAGAATTTTGATGCAGGGTATCTGTTTTATGCAACTTTAGATAAGAATCAAAGCCCAAACTGTCACTTACTACCAAAAGCCAGTCTTTACGGTGTTGCACGGCAAAGATGCGGTAAGGGTTTAGCATAGTGGTCTTGCTTACATAGCTTGGGCTGAGGGCATTGACCTGCATTTGGATGCTGGCCCAATATGCCGAATCGGGCTTAAGCCAAGAGGCGTTTGTGCGCTCACCGGCCAGGCCATTGCCAAAATCAACCCCAGCAAAAAGAATATTTGCCTGGGAGCGATGCCCCATATCAAAAAAAGCTTTTGTGCCCGCATGCGTGAAAAAATCACTTTGAACGTGTATCGCCCTAAATTTTGTGATTTAAAGCAAATATTTTTTAAATAAATACAAAATTTTGAAGCAAAGCAAGTATCTTGCTCAATAATCTTTGGGATATATTTTTTTTAAAATGAAACAATACCATCATTTACGTAATTTAGTGCTTGGGCTAAGCTTTGCCGGACTTTGGGCAGGGCAGGCAATGGCCCAACTCGAAAAAATAGAAAAGAAAGTAGATCAAAAAATAGAAGCAGCTAAAAAAACACCCGGACCCACGCCCAACCCCAAGACAGCTCCAGCCCCAACCCCCAGCCCTAACCCGGGCCCCCAGGACGGACGGGCCATCTTTTCATACGACCCGGCGGTTGACGATGATTTTGGCCTGGTCAATTATGGGGCCACCCTGCCCCCCAAAAAAGAAGAAGAACTCAAACTGCCCGAAGCCCAAAGAGGACTGGACACCGCCGAGTTTAAAACCCGGATGTTTTCGGTCAAAAGACGCGACCAACTCCGCTATCGCCAGGGCCAAAACCTACGCCCCATTATCAACACGCCCCAATACAGCAAAAGGCATACCCTCAAAAAGGAAGTAAAGGTTTTTGGCTGGCATCCGGCCTGGATGAAAAATGCCTACGAAAGCTATAATTTCTCGCTCCTCTCCGCCGTGGCTTATTTCTCGTATGAACTCAATCCCGCCGACGGCAACTATCGCCAGATTCACGACTGGGCCACTACCGGCCTCATCGAGAAAGCCCAAAAACAGGGCTGTAAGGTCTTGCTCAGTGTGAGTTGTTTTGGAGAGGAAAATATCCAGGCCTTTTTAAGTAATCGTAGCGCCCAGCGCAACTGCATCAACACCGTCATTGGCCTGGTCCAAAGCCGAAAGGCAAATGGGATTCACCTTGATTTTGAAAATATCCCGGTCAAAAACAGGGAAGATTTTACGGATTTTGTGCTGAGCCTGGGTTTTCAATTAAAAAACCTGGAAAAAGATGCCTGGCTCACGCTTTCGCTGCCCACTTTTGATTTTGACAAGGTCTATGAAGTGGCCCAACTGGCCCCACAGGTAGATTTGTTTGTGATGGGGGGGTACGAATTTTATGGCATCAACAGCCAGACCGCCGGCCCCATTGCCCCGGTTGGCAGTGGAAGCTTTTGGTGGCAAATGAACCTGGAGGCCGCCGTGGATGAATACCTGGCCGCCGGCACTCCCCCCGAAAAACTCCTGCTGACCGTGCCTTACTACGGGGCCGAATGGGTTACCGAAAGCCTGCAGGTGCCTTCATCCGCCAAAAAATTTATTGATTATGCCCCTTATCGCGAAATCGTGCGCCAGCGCCCCCAAGCCAAAAACGAAGTCGGCGCGATGAGTGCCTATGCCGGCTTTTTGGATGCCAACAATAACTACCACCAGGTTTGGTTTGATGACAGCCTCTCTCTGGCTCAAAAATACGACTGGGTGCAAAAAAAGAAAATCGGTGGGGTGGCCATCTGGGCCCTGGGCTATGACAATGGCCAGACCAAGCTCTGGGAAGCCCTGGCCGCAAAAATGGCGGCCCCTCCTCCGGCCAATGCCAAACAACTCGGTGTGGGCTGGTTTCGCAGGATGATTATGCCCGCCATTCGGATTGCCAACAACCCTTCGCTTTTGCTCAAAAACCCGCGTTATCTCTTTCGGCTCTTTGGGGTGCTCACCGGAGTCAGCTTGCTGGGCTTTTTGGTCTTGTATCGCTATGGCTGCCGAATGAAAAGGTCGTTTAACCTGGGTTTGAAAGGCATCATTTCGCTGGTCATGCTTTCTATGCTGGTGCTGGTTTTTGTGGCTTCCAACAATTACCAAAGCACCTATATCACCGGGGCCGCTTTCCTGATTGGGGGCTTCATCATTGGTGCTTTGGTATTTTTGTTCCTGAGCCGCCGGTTTTTGAGTGAGCAAGACCTGCCCTAAGCCTGTCCGGGCCGGGCTTCTTGTTTGTTTATGCTGGTTTAGGCTTCTATCTTGACCAAAAAAAACTGCTTTCCTTTCTTGGCCAATAAATATTGCGCTTTGAGAAGGCTAAAATCAGGCACTTTTTCGGCTTTTTCAGGGCTGAGCTTTTCCTGGTTGATACTGATGCCATTGTTTTTAATCATACGCCGGATTTCGCCTTTCGAGCTTTCGGTGGTTTCGGCCAGCAAGTCCACCGTACTGCCGATTTCTTTATATTGCGCCCGGGTATAAACCTTCTGGGGTACGCCTTCAAAGACCTCGGCCAGGGTGGCTTCGTCGGTGGCTTCAAAATCTTCCAAACTGGCCTTGCCAAAAAGTAAATCGGAAGCCGAAGCCGCTTTTTGGGCCGCTTCTGCCGAATGGACGCGGGTGCTAATGTCCTGGGCGAGTATTTTCTTGACCGCCACCGGATTTTGACGGGCTTCCAGTTCGGCAATTTGTTCCTGGTCAAAGAGGGTAAAAAACCGCAAAAGACGGGGCAAATCTTCATCACTTACATTGAGCCAAAACTGATAAAATTTATAAGGGGAAGTTTTGGCGGCATCCAGCCATACATTGCCGGCTTCGCTTTTGCCAAATTTTTCTCCATTTGACTTGGTCAGCAGTGGGCAGGTGAGGGCTAAAGCACTGCCCCCTGCCATTCGCCGGATGAGCTCCGTGCCGGTGGTGATATTGCCCCATTGGTCAGAGCCTCCCATTTGCAGACGGCACTGATGCTGCTGGTAGAGATAATAAAAATCATAGCCCTGGAAAAGCTGGTAGGAAAATTCGGTAAAAGAAATGCCCTCACTGCCTTCCCCCATACGGTTTTTGACCGAGTCTTTGGCCATCATATAATTGACGGTGAGATGTTTGCCAACCTGCCGTAAAAAATCGAGTAATTTAAAATCCTGATACCAATCGTAATTATTCACCAGTTCGGCTCCGGTGGGGCTTTGGTCAAAAACCAAAAACTTCTCGAGCTGGCGGCGAATGGCGGCCACGTTGTGGCGCAAAGCCTCTTCCGAAAGCAGATTACGCTCTTTAGATTTGCCCGAGGGGTCGCCAATCATTCCTGTGGCCCCGCCAATGAGGGCAATGGGTTTGTGGCCCGCCCTTTGGTAGTGGCTCAGGAGCATGATCGGCACCAGATTGCCAATGTGAAGCGAATCGGCGGTGGGGTCAAAACCGACATAGCCGGGTGTGATATGGGCCATTAAGTAGGCTTCGGTCTCGGGCATCAGGTCTTGCACCATGCCACGCCAGCGCAGTTCGGCAACAAAATTTTGGGGCATTGTTGGGTCTTTTTTTTGACAAAGGTAGTTTATTTAGCCCAAAAGCCCTAACGCAGCAATTCCATCACATCTTCGGGAGTGAGGGATTTGATGAAGCTTTCTTCATTGCTGATGATTTCCTGAGCGAGGAGTCTTTTGTGTTGTTGCAGGGCCAGGATTTTTTCCTCTACGGTATCGCGGGTGATAAATTTATAGGTAAAAACCCGATTGGTTTGGCCAATGCGGTGGGCCCGGTCGATGGCCTGGGCTTCAACGGCGGGGTTCCACCAGGGGTCCAGCAGAAAGACATAGTCGGCGGCAGTAAGGTTCAGGCCTACTCCTCCGGCTTTGAGCGAAATCAGAAATACCGGGCATTGGGGGTTTTGCTGGAATTTATCTACCTCGGCCTGGCGCTGCCGGGTGGCCCCGTCCAGGTAGGCATAGCCAATGTTTTGCTGGTCAAGGTAATCGCGTAGCAAGCGAAGGTGTTTTACAAATTGACTGAAAATCAGCACTTTATGGTGTTCACTGAGCAAGTTCTCGAGCTTATAACGCACATCTTCCATCTTACCCGAATCACCCTGATAATCGGACTCGGCCAGGCGGGGATGGTTGGCAATCTGGCGAAGCTTGGTGAGGCCCTGCAAAAGCAAAAACTGGGAGCGGGGTAGGCCTTGTTGCTCCATTTCTTCCAAAATCCGGTTGCGATATGAAGACTTGACCCGGTCATACATTTGAGCCTGTTCGGGGCTCATCAGGCAATATTGTATATTCTCAATTTTCTCGGGCAGGTCGAGGGCCACCTGCGATTTGAGCCTTCGCAAAATAAAAGGCTTGATAATTCGGGCCAGCTTTTGGACTTTTTCGGTGTCTTTTCTTCGCTCAATGGCGTGGAGAAACTCATTTTTGAAAAAGCTCTGGCTGCCCAGCAGGCCTGGGTTGGCAAAAGACATCTGCGACCAAAGGTCTAGGGTGCTGTTTTCAAGCGGAGTACCAGTCAAAATTAAACGATGACGGCTTTTGAGCTCGCGCACGGCCTGGGAGATATTAGAACCCGGATTTTTGATGGCCTGCGATTCATCCAGGATGATATAATGAAACAAATACTGGCTCAGCATTTCCACATCAATCCTTACAATGCCATAAGAGGTAATAATCAAATCATACTGCTCAAATAGCCGAAGGTCTTTGTTGCGGTGAGTGCCGGTGTAGGTCAGAATTTTGAGTTGCGGCGTAAATTTTCGGGCTTCCAACTCCCAGTTGTAAATCAGAGAGGTAGGAATGACCAGCAGACTGGGTTGCCCGGCTTGCATTTCTTTTGGGCTTGCAAAAGGGCCAGGGTCTGAACGGTCTTTCCCAGGCCCATGTCATCGGCCAGGCATCCGCCAAAGCCAAACTCGTGCAAAAATCGGAGCCAATTGTAGCCTGCCTGTTGGTAGCTGCGCAAGGTGCCCTCAAAACCTTGGGGCAGGTCGTAGTGAGGCAGTTCTTCAAAATTTTTGAAGCGTTCTAGCCGAGAGGCCAGCTTTACTTTGGCTCGCTGGTGGTCTTGAAGCTCATCCAAGAGGGTAAGATGGTGCTTCTTGAGGGCTGGATGCCCGTTTTCGCGGGTCTCAGCAAAGGCAAACAACTCAGCATACTGCTCGAGCCAGGTATCAGGGATAACGGCTATTTCGCCATTGGGCAGGGTAAATTCATTCTTTTTCTGCAAGATGAGCTTGCGTAATTTCAGAAAAGCAATCTCAAATTCCCCAAAGCGAATCCGGGCGTGAATATCAAACCAGTCGTGGTTTTCCGTGATTTCCAGGTTGAGCACCGCTTCGCCCAGAAAGTAGCGTTTGTCGGGCTGGGTATCTTGCACAATCTGAAAAGCATGATGGCGCAAGGATTCCGCATTTTGGCCAATCCAGCGAAAAGCTTCCGTTTTGGGCACGGTACGCTCGCCTTTTTGCAGGCGCAAGCCCCACTCATTGAGCAATTGGATTTTATGCTGTTCGGCTTCCCAGTTGCGCCAAATCCGGTAAAAGACATATCCTTCGGCTTCTTCACAAACTTTCACCGTCGCTTTTTTGCAGTCTTGGGCAGTGGTGGGCACATCGCTTGCCTCTATCGAGAAGGAACCGTAATTGAAAGAAAGCCGCAAATGAATGTCATATTCCTGGCTGGGGCCATTAAAAAGGTCCGGGGTATGGCGATGCTGCGCACTAATTCTAATCTGAGGAACCGGGAGGGTGTTGAGCTCTTTGAGGCCCAGGCCCACCGCCCGCACATTGCCCGTCTCCATCAAAGGCGCGATAAACTTACGATAATAAGTGCGCTCCAGTTTTTGCGGAATGACAATGAATTTTTTGTGCAAAAAGGGCTTGATTTTGTTCCCGTCTATGTCATCGGCAAAGTGATACAAGGTATGATTGAGTACCATACAAGCAGGCTCATTGACCAGGATGAAAGCGTGCTTGTATTGAAATCAAGCTTCTGTCCTTTGTATCGGAGGGTCGGGAAATAATGCGTATTATCGGCATTGCGATGCACATGAAACAGCACCGAAGCCGCCTCTTCGGCAAAATGCAGGGGCCGCCAGGTGGGATTGCCATCTTTGCCCATCACAAACAAATGCCGTCCTTTTCGCAAAAAAGCCACAATTTTCGCCTTTTGCTCATCAATATAATGCTCAATGGCTTTACGCAGGTTTTTATCACCTTTTTCGGGATTATAAACTTTTAGAAAAAAATCGGGGGCCTTGATTTTCTTGTGGTAAAACTGACGTATGATGTGCTCCTGCTGTATGTTTTCAACCAAGCGGATAATCTCAAAATCAATTTCATCCAGTCCCTTTGAAAACTCCCGCGCATTTTGAGAAGAAATATTTTGATGCTGAAAAGTAAACTCGCCCCGGCCATTCATTTGTACCACAAAAGACTCAAAAAGATAGCCGAGGTATTCATGTTGAAACAATGAATAAACAATCTGAAAAGGCTGGGTGGTCGATACTTTCATTATCCTTAATTGCAAATAGTTTGCAAAATACAAGTTAGCCTTCGAATACGCAAATCTCTCTTATTAATAATTTGTGAAGTCAAAATATCAAAAGAAGGCTTTCCAATGGAATTTCTCCGATTTTTCGGGTTCTTTCTTTATAAAACCATAATTTATTTATAACAATTTCTTTGTAGGCGATTGCAAAGGGTTTTCTACTTTGGCATTTTTGAATAAGATTTTTTGGCATTTTACTTTGTTCATCATTTTTAATACGTATCCGGCCTATGCAGCCCAACCTGCCCGTGCTCATTCCCTACCGCAAAGGAGAAAAATGGGGATATGCATCTCCTGAGGGAGAGATTATCATTCCCTGTCAGTATGAAGATGCTACTTTTTTCATTGAAGGGCGGGCCCGTGTGATGCGCCAGGACTTATACGGCTACCTCGATTACCAGGGCCGGGAACTTATCCCCTGCCAATTTGAAGAAGCCTATGCCTTTCATCAGGGGCGGGCCATTGTGCGCCAAGAAGAAGATTTTGGCTTTATTAATCTCGAGGGAGAACTACTGGTTCCCTTTGCCTACGAAGACCTGGACGATTACCAGGAAGGGCTGGCCCCGGCCCTGCGGGGCGGGAAGGTAGGCTACCTCAACCTGCAAGGGCAAACCATCATCCCCTTTCAATACGACCGGGTGGAAGATACCCTGGACCGCGCCCAGGAAGGCCGTATTTGCCTGCGTTACCAGAATAAAGTGGGCTTCTTAGACCTAAATGGCCAAACCGTTATTGATTTTCAGTTTGACTTTGCCAAAATTTTTTCGAAGGCCGGGCAATGGTCTATCATCAGGGAATGGCGGGATTTATTGACCGACAAGGCCAGTGGGTAGTGCCCTGCCGCTATGAAAGTGCCGGGCATTTTAGCCAGGGAAGGGCAATGGTTGAGCAGGAAGGTCTTTGCGGGTTTATTAATATCAACGGAGAACTGTACATCCCCCCCCGTTTTGATTTTGCCTATCCTTTTGCCGAAGGATTGGCCGCCGTTGAACGCGATAACTTCACGGGCTTTGTCAATTTGGAAGGGCAATTGGTCATTCCTTTTCATTATGATTTTGCCACCGGGTTTGCCGGAGGACGGGCTGCCGTAGAGAAAGAAGGCCGTTTCGGCTTCATCAACCCCCAGGGCGAGCTGGTCATTCCTTATCTTTATGAGGATACGTATGGCTTTTGGAACGGGCTGGCCGAAGTAGTCTATCAAGACCAACGCGGCTATATCAACGCCCAGGGCAAGGAGTATTTTTCCTAGCTCATTCCCTAGAAGAGGATTTGGTGAAGCAAAAGATACGATAAGTGTCTCCTATTTCATGTTCAATTACCTCCGGTTGCTCAGGATTTGAAATGTGGAGCAAGATGAATCCGTTTTTTTCAATCTCTTCTACCAAATCGTGCCGGTTCCAAAGGGCATGGCCGCATTTCTCGTCGGTTTGGCCCGTTTCTTCCACAATATTCTCGGCCACAAAGAGCCGCCCCGTCGGTTTTAACAAATGATAAATCTCGGAAAGCATCGGCTCGGGCTGGCTAAATTCGTGAAAAGACAAGCGCAAGGGCTCCTCTTTTTTTGGTAACTTTGTGATTGACTACAAAAGTGTATCCTTCCGAATTTTTAAAAAATATTACTATGAGCAATTTCAAGGAAAACCAAAAAGCCTTTGATGCCAAAGCAAAAGAGCTAGAGGAACTGGATAAAATTTATGGGGTACCAGAAGCTGAAGAACCCATGACAATAGAAGAGGCCACAAAGGAGGATGAAGAGTTAAAAATATGGGAAATATTTAAAAGGGCTAATGAAGAATGGAGAAGGTTAAACAATATAAAACCCGATGAGCAAGATTAACAACCCAAACAAAGGGAAAGAAAAATACCCCCACGAAGCAGAAACAAAAGACTACACCCCCGAGGCAGGCACTTTTGAAGAACCCAATATAGAAGAGGTGGACGATATTGACTGGGATGCGTTCAGAAAGGACATAATAGAGTTGCTTAAAGAAGACGGCTTGATGTAGGGCTTTAATAAGCAAAAATATGGATAAGTTCAGGGAAAACCAAAAAGCCTTTGAAGCTAAGGCAAAAGAGCTGGAAGAGCTAAATAAGGAGTACGGAATACCAGAAGCTGAAGAACCCATGACAATAGAAGAGGCCACAAAGGAGCATGAAGAGTTAAAAATATGGGAAATATTTAAAAGTGCTAATGAAGAATGGAGAAGGTTAAACAACATAAAACCCGATGAGCAAGATTAACAAATCAAATGAAGGGAAAGAAAAAAACCTTGATATGGAAGAAAAAGACTACACCCCTGAAGCAGATTCTTTTGAAGAACCAAATATGGAAGAAATAGATGATATTGATTGGGAAGTATTCAGAGAAGACCTAAAAGAACTATACAACAGTAAGTAGTCATTATAAGCAACAAGATACCCCGTAGCTGGGACGAACACGTAAGGCGAATCGCCAATATGACCCCTGCACAGGCCAAGGAATCGGCTGCGCAAAAAAGGGCAAGATAGGATCGGGGGGCTAAAAGTGGATTACAATGCTTACGTGCGCTATTACTTCCCTTCGGAGGTAGATTGTGATCGCGCTGACTACCATTTGGAAATAGCCTACAACCTAAGAGACAATGAGAAAATCAACCTGCTCAATGTCATCTATCGAGGAGGCGCAAAGTCCACACATGTCAATATGAAGGTTCCCATTTGGCTCATTTTCTTTTATGATACCATTGACTTTATGATACTGGTGAGCGATACGGGCGACCTGTCCAAGAACCTGCTCAAGGCCATTCAAGTTTAATTTGAAAACAACCAACGCATTATCCAAGACTTTGGCAAGCAAATCTCTCATAAGGACTGGGAAGAAAGCACCTTGTCAAAACTGGCCACCGGAAGCCCAGTGGACCCGGAATTTCCCACCTGGGCAATCAACTGGTTGCTCATGGGCCCCTCCCGCTGGCGAAGGTAGAACCTTTTGAGCCGGTTTATTTTTTTTGATTGGCGCAGTCTGGGTCAATGTCCTGAATGTAAAATACCACACTATCGGTAAATAACGAATTAGCCACCTCAAACCAACCGCTCGAGGCCCCAATGCTGGCCACCCACTATCCGGGGCGAAAATCATAGACCTCAAATTCTGCCTGGTTATATTTTATTAATTCCTGGTAGTCGTATTTCAAGCCATAGCACTTGTCGCGGCAGGCAACAAAAGCAAAAAAAGAAAGCAAAAGGGTTCCCGTGAAACAAACATTGGATAGGAGAAAGCATCCTTCATCGTGTTTCTTAAACTTCAAAAAAGCATCGTGCAGACACAGCGCAATCAGCAGGGATAGGGAAAGGGTTTCAAGGAATAAATTTCTACATTCAGCCAAGCAATGCCTAGTTTTACGTATTAAAATTAAAATTTTGTGGGTAAGTCCATGCCCAAAATTAGTTTATATTAAAACCGGACAGGTTTTTTTACAAAAATCTGATAATCAGCATATTAAACCTGTCAGGTTTCTATCAATTACTTAATTGCAGGTACTTATATGCCGTCATTTATCAAATTATTTTCTTTTCCGCCTAAGTTCTCCCGGCGATTTTATGTCTTGCTATGTGTTGGCCTGCTTGGCAGCCCGGCCTGCCAGGGCCAGAGAACGGAGACAAAACCCCCGCTTCCTTTTCGTTTCGAGGAATTCACCATTGCCCAATTGCAACAAGGCTATCAGCAGGGAGATTTTACCGTTCGGGAAGTCGTGCAGGCTTATTTGGCCCGGATTGAGGCCATTGACCAAAACGGCCCCGCCCTGCGTTCGGTCATCCAGGTCAACCCCGAAGCCCTGGCCCTTGCCGACATTCTCGATGCCGAAAGAAAAAAGGGACAGCTCCGTGGCCCGCTCCACGGGGTTCCCGTCTTGCTCAAAGACAATATCGACACCCACGACCAGCTTTTCACCACCGCCGGCTCGCGGGCTTTGCAAGGCTCGCGTCCCTTACAGGATAGCTGGATAGCCCAAAAGCTTCGGGCCGCCGGGGCCCTTATTCTGGGCAAAACCAACCTGAGCGAATGGGCCAACTTTAGAGGCGAACTCTCTACCAGTGGCTGGAGCGGTCTGGGTGGCCAAACCAAAAATCCTTATGTGCTTGACCGCAACCCCTGTGGTTCCAGTTCGGGTTCCGGCGTGGCAGTATCGGCCAATCTCTGCCTGCTGGCCATCGGCACCGAAACCAATGGCTCCATTGTCTGCCCGGCCAATGCCAATGGCATCGTAGGACTCAAACCAACCGTAGGCCTGCTGAGTCGGAGTGGTATCATCCCTATCTCCTTTACCCAGGATACCCCCGGCCCAATGGCCCGCACCGTGCAGGATGTGGCCCTAAGCCTGGGCGTGATGGTGGGCCTAGACCCTCGGGACCCCAAAACCCAGGCCAGTGCCGGACATTACCATAACGATTACCTCCCTTTTCTCAAAAAAGAAGGCCTCAAAGGCAAAAGACTGGGCCTCTGGAAAGGACCCCTGGGCCGCCATCCCAAAGTAGATACACTTTTTTGGCGGGCCGTGGCCTTTCTCAAAAGCCAGGGAGCCGACATCATTGAACTGGAGCAAATAACGGCCCCGGGCATCAATGGGCCTTCCTTTGAAGTGATGCTCTATGAGTTTAAGGAGGGCCTAAATGCCTACCTGAAAAGCCTGGGTACTAGTGCCCCCATTAAAAGCCTGGCCGACTTGATAGCTTTCAACCGGGCCGACAGCGTGGAACTGCGCTATTTTGACCAGGAACTGCTGGAAATGGCCCAGGCCAAAGGCGACCTGAACCAGGCGGAATACCAAACTGCTTTGCAAAAAATGCTGAAAGCCACCCGCGAAGACGGCATTGACAAGGTCATGCAAAGCCATCAACTGGATGCGATTATCGCCCCCACGGGCGGGCCAGCCTGGAAAACCGACTGGGTTAATGGCGATGCCTTTCAGGTGGGCAGTTCTTCACCCGCCGCCATCGCGGGCTATCCCAGTCTTACGGTCCCTATGGGTTTTGTAGAAGACCTGCCCGTAGGCATTTCTTTTTTTGGCCGGGCCTGGAGCGAGCCCCTGCTGCTGGAAATAGGTTATGCTTATGAGCAAGGAACCCGACACCGCCGTCCCCCCCAATTTAAAAAGGGAGAATAAGGGCCCGCCGCCGGCAAACAAAAAATCCCGACTTTTTATAAGCCGGGGATTTTTGGCGAGCAAGAGGCTTCCTTCCTAATATTTAATCATTCGCCGGGCAATTTTCTCCGAGCCCAGTTCCATTTCCAGGATATAGCTTCCGGCGGGCAATTGTTGTAAATTTACCTCGTGCCGGCCCGCCGCCGGCTCACTTATTTGAGAATATACCAGGCGACCCTGACTATCGCGCACGCCCAGGGCCAGGGGCATCGCCCTGAGATTACCTTCTACAAGCACCCAAAAATGACCGTTGTGTGGATTGGGTTGAATCTGGAGCGAGCCCTTGGAAAGCAAAACGGGCAGGTTGGTAACGGTGATGAGGGTGCTGGTGGTGGCATCGAAGCTGTCGCCATTGGAGGCCGTCGCACTCAGGCTAAGCCCATTTTCTACCTGGCTATAGGTAAGGCCCGAAAAAATCAGGCTATTGGCCCCCACCGCCAGGGGAAGACTCAATGTGCCCGATAATGTACCACTGCCATTGACCCGCGCCAGCGTAACCGTAGTACTCCGGGTGGCATTTACAGGTGCCCCATTGGCATCTCGCACCTGTACCTCTACCGAAAAGGGCTCGTTTAACTCAGGATTAAGGCCGCCATTGACCGACACAAAGGTTAAAGCAGCACGTGGCAATACCATAAAATTGCTGCTGTTGCCAGGCAAGACCATATCACCCGTTTCCCGGACCGCCCGAATCACGACATTGGATTCGGCCTGGCTATATTCCAGTCCATTGAGGATGACACTGTTGGTGCCGGCGGCAATCATGCCCGTCAAAGTGCCCGTCAGGGTGCCATTGCCGGTTTGAAGCACCAGGCGGATAGCGGTATTGCTGCTGGCATTGACCAACTGGCCCTCGTTGTTTTGCAGGGATACCTGCGCCGAAAATAACTGCCCAAGGCGGGGCACACCATTGATATTGACCCCCAGCCGATTGGCCGGCACAAGGTCAGAAACCGCTTCCAGGGCCAGTTCGGCGTTTACAAAGCCCGCCCCACTGGCATTGTCAAACCCGGCGGCCCCCATATCTTCGGCAGTGTCTGTCAGGATATTCTTGATTTGGGCGGGGCTAAGTGCGTCCGATCCTCCGGCCAGTTCCAGCATGAGCGCTGCCAGGGCGGCCACGTGGGGGCCGCCGCCGAAGTGCCAAAGAAATTGGGGAAACTGTTGCCGTCATTGAACTGCTCGCCAAAAAAGGTATTGTCGCCCCCGTCCGGGCCGGTAAATTCCGGCTTTGGGCGGACAATGTTGAGGGGATTGCCAGCCAGGTCAAACAAAATAGGAGTTCCCCCACGGGAAGAATAGCTGTTGATGAGGGCCGGGTCGGTGCCAAAAGGAGGGGTATCTTCCCAAAAAGCGGCCCCTACTCCGGCGGCCCCTTCGGCATTGGGATGGCCAAAGAGGGTACTGCTATTGGTGTTAAACTCATTGATGTTGATGTCATCGCCAAAGACAATGTATTTGATGCGGCTGGGAGCATCTTCAATATTAAAACGGGCAATGACCAAATCGGCTTGAATGGTGGAGCCCGTGGTATTTTCAAACTCAAGTAACTCTACGGCATCGCCATTACTGACATTATCTTCTAAGGCGAAGGCCAGTAATGCATTATTGCTTTGATTGAGCAGGTAAATGTCCATGTCAGTTGTCGCTTGTGCATCAAAATCTCCTGTAACAGAGAAAAAAGGCTCATCCCACTGTACAGAAATTCTCACCGAGGCCCCTGCCGGGATGCTCAGGCTTTGGCGGGTATCTCCGCCTCCAAAATTATGAAAATCATAAATACCAAAAGTGAGCAGGGCATCCAGGGCGGCATCTACAATAATTTGCACATTGCTTGATTCATAAGATTGCGTTCCGTTGTTGCCTGCGCAGAAAATAAGCAACACCCAGGGCGGCTACTTCATCCACCGCTTGGGCAATCACCCCATCCTGAAAGAAAGGCTGGGTAAGATAGCCCACATCGTCCACAATCACCTGACAACCGGCCGCCTGCAGCGCCAAAATGCCCGCCGCAAAATCTACCGGGCCATCAAAGGCGGTGCGAAACACAAGGTCGGCCCCAGGAGCCACATCGTGGATAATTTCCATCATCGCCCGGCCTTCGTCCGAACCTCCGCTGGCCAGGTCTTTCAATACCTCCACATCGTTGGGCAAATCTCCACTGGCCACCCCATTGGCCGCGCCGCCCAGGTTATTGTAACTGTCTGACAATACCCCAATCTTGATGCCCGTGCCCTCCACGCCATACAGCAAGCGAGCCAGGTCGGTTTGCATGGCCACATCGCCCTGACTGCTTACACTGCCGGAGCGCAAAACCGGTTTTTGCACCGGGCTTACCCGCCGAAGACCGGGCAGGTTTTGTAAGTCTGGAATACGGGCATAGGGCAGCCATCCCGAGACCATTTTTTTGAAGACCACGCCATCGCTCAGGCCAATGGCTTGCAGTTCTTTGAGCAGCGTTGCGCCCTCCTGGGCCGCCAGGGCCTCTATCCGCACCTGGGTTTCGTTTACCCGCAGGTTTTTGGCCTCGGCCAGGGCACGCACGGTTTTTTCGGAGGGGGAATTTTGCCATTTTTCATACAGCCACAGCAGGTCGGGGTGCATTTTTCCACCCGATTTTTTGACATCGGAGCTTGGGGCCTGCCCCAAGGCCCAAAAGGGAACAAGCCAGGCACAAAGAAGCCAGGCCAGAACAAAGGCAGAGAAAGGCGTAGTGATTTTCATAACAATTATGGAAGTTTGAATAGGTGCTTAAAATTAGGGCTTTCCTTTTTCCAAAGCGTATTTTGAGGGATAGAAATTATACAATTGCTAAAATTTATAAACATCCTTAGGCCGTGAAGAGGAACCATTGCACCCCTCGGCAAAACCTGCTTCCGGGATTTGCTTTGCCTCCGCTATTTGCCTCAGGGTATGACCCTTGATAGCAAAAAAAATGCCCTTAGTCCAACAAATATTGCGAGCAAAGGGCATTCAGTGTGCTACTATGAAGCAAGGTTTCGTCCTCACTACCCCAAATTGTAGTGGGCCTTTCAGATAAAAAATAGCGAAAGGCATTGTCAGTCAGATTCCCGAAATTTTTAGGGCAAGAAAGGTAAACTTTTAAGGGCAAAGCAAAGTTTCTTAGGAGTATTATCATCATTTCTGTTCACTTAAAATTAAACCTTATGTCCAAAAATCCAAAAAGTACTTTTTTGTACTGGCTTTTTTTTGGGCCAGCTTCTGCCAACTCTATCTGAGCCAATACCGTCCAGCTTTTTCCCAATGTGCCGATGAGGTCAGAACGCAAACAACACAATGGAATAGTCCAAATAGCAACAATAATTGGGATTGGACCACTCCAATTTATGATGATGTGTATATTTTCGTCGATGGAATCCCTCAAAGAACCAGCATCAACTCCCCTTTTTTTCTAGCCTCAACAGGTGTGTTCAATCCAAACATATATCATTTACAAACACAAGATGTAAAAGACTTTTTACCCGAAGATGGGTGGGAATTACTTACCAGAGATTTTGGGATTTCGGCTACGGGAGCAGGAGCAGTTACAAATCCTTCTTTTGCCCTTTATAACCGTTATACGGCCACGATTAGATTTTTTTTCTTATTAACACAGTCTAGCTCTCCTCCACACGAGGGGGCTATTGTATCATTAAGTTTTGATAAGTCTGTACAAGTGAACGAGTCCGCATTATTCGCCTCAGCCTTTCCTGTGATGCCAGCATTGATTAATTTTGAGAAAGGACTCCAGCTTAATTATCCCAATCAGTACCAAAATGAAGCATATTATTGGTTGTTTGCAGAGTTTCCTGTAGCGTATGACCCATGTACTTGTTTATTTGAGTCAAACATTATTTTCTCGGTAAGTACTTTTGCAAATATAAATTCACAACTTTTCTCGATTAATAGGGGAGATAGGATTATTCGAACCCCTGGCTCAAAAGTAGGAGGTACAAGTGGGATACCTACCTATGACAATGTATTAGGGATTTTTACCCTTATAGAAGTTCCCAAGATAGAGTACGTAGATTATAAGCGTGCTACTAACTCTCCTACTGCTTTTTATTGTGTAGAAAATACTTCTTATGACCCAAATTGCTTCAACACTGCCGAAGACCCTTATTACGAATGTTGGAATAATAACCCTGAGACTTGCAATAACTTTATGTGGGATAATGATATAAGGCAGTATAAATTGGTTTCTGACCTAAAGTACGCCATCAATCCTGCTGCTAATATGGATTTAATTGATTTAAAAGTAGCTTTGGTCGTAGAAGATACTTTATTGGGTGATAATCCTTTGGCAAATCGCCCGGCTGTATTTGGTTTAGTTGCCCCATACAGCACAAGAGATGAGCGGTACCACAAAATGGGCTACGAATTTGAAACTGACACAAGATTCAGGACTGCTTTTGTGCCAGTAGGCTGTAGTAAAAATACCAGTATTGCGGTTGGAGTTACGGCCACACAGGGTAGAGGAAAAGTATATCCAGTGGATGTGTATGTCAAGGTGCAAGCTACTTTCCGAAGGAAAGATGCAGATGAGAACACCCAAGATGTGTTTTATATAGGAACTTACAAGACAGAAATCAGCCGCTCATCATTGGCTTCAAATAATTTAACTTTTTCAAAAATAAACACCAACCGACAAGGTCCAGACGGTTATTCTCTCGCCCCTCATGAATACCCTAACACTTATTACTATCAGACCAATAATGAGGTTTTTCCTCGTCCGATTCCAGATGTTGCAGGGCTTGAAAACCCTGTTTATCCCGCCAATTGTAGTACAGTACTTAGCCCTATGACAGCGCAAGCATTATTTACTTTCTGCAATGATGTCTCAAAGTATAATCCTCAATTCCTGCTACGCAACGATTTAGGGCTAAAAGAAAAGGCTGCGGAAATACCTGAGGTATTGTTGCAGAATTATCCTAATCCATTCAACGACTTCACTAATATAAAATACACGATAAGACAAAGTGGTAACATTAGTCTTGCTGTTCATGACAACTTGGGTAATGTTGTTCTTCAGCTTTTGAAGGATGTGCATCACAAACCAGGCAATTATGAAATACGGCTGGATAATCACGGCTTACGAAGTGGAATCTATTATTGTACTATGATTACCCAGCAAGGCAGAGAAGTGATAAAACTAATTGTGCACTGAGGCTGGCCCCATTTGTTTAAATCCTGAATTATGAAACACAGAACGTTCTGTTGATTGTCTATCAAGACAAGCACAGAACGTTCTAAAATTGGATAGTGAATCAGGGCTTTTGTCTTTATGCATACATTGGGCTACATGCCTGACATAGCGTGTAAAGTTTCTTTTGGAGCTTTATTTTTCAAAAAAATCACTATCTTGATTTTTGATGGGGATGCTGCTTGGCAAAGAGTGATTCTTGAGTCCCAAGCCTAGCACAGCCAGGCAAGACCGAAAAAATCTTCCGACCTTTCCGTCTATTTTTTATGCCAATAAGGGCTATTCCTTTATCACATTACCCTGTCCATCCAATTTGAGGTCTAAGTTGCCTTCCTGATTTCGGAGGCGCACTTCATACAAGATTTTTCCTTCTTTTTGGCTAACGCTTACCCGGTTCAAAACATAACCCGGATGCTGACTCAAGAGCTTCTTTTCCAGTTCGGCGGGGAGTTGGTCTTCATAGGCAATGGTGTTTTGGTGGGTTTTTTCCGGTACAGCCTCCACCCTTTGTTCCAAAAACTTATTGGGCCCCGCCCCATTTTTGATAAGTGTAAAAGCATCGTACAACTCGCCGATGGCGGTGTAAGATTCAAAAAGCAGGCGCTCCCCCTCAATGGTGATGACCTGAAAGAGCTGGGTATTTTCGCCCAGGCGGTCGCGCTCGGCCCCCATCGCCCCCCAGCCATCGGGGCGGGCTTTGTACATCTTTCCGCCCGAAACCGAAACCACATAAACGGTTCCGGTTTGGTCGCGCATATTGATTCCCTCCACCAGGTTTTCGCCCGGCGATACCCGGCCCCGGGCGTAGGTATGGTCGTGGCCTTGCAGGGCTAAATCCACCTTGTATTTGTCAAAAACAGGCTTCCAGAGGTTTCGCAGTTTTTCATTGTCGCGCCCTTCGGAGGCCGAGTAAAGGGGATGGTGATAGGTTACGATGGTCCATTGCTGGGGATTGTTTTGGAGGACTTTTTCCAGCCAGGCCACTTGTTTTTCCTGGTCGCGGTTACTGTTGAGCGAGATGAGCCGCAAATTTTGGTAGTCCATATAATAGACCGTTTCTTCCAGGCCCTCCGGCCCATTCTGGGGCAGGGTAAACTGGGGCCGCCACTGCACCGAGAGGCTACGCTCATTGCGCTGGGCTTCGGCTTCGCTGAGGGCCCGGTATTCGTGGTTGCCGGGCGTAGGCACAGAGGGAATCATACTATGGATAAAACCACCGGCCAAAAACCATTCGTGCCATTCTTGGTCGTTGTGGGCGCGGTTGATTAAATCTCCGGCGTGAATAAAAAAATGGGCATCGGGGGCGGTTTTAAAGCCTTCCCGGATAAGCCGGGACCAGAGTTCCAAAATAAAGTTTTGGGCATCGCCCACATAGAGGAAGGAGAATTTTCCTTCTTTTTCGGCGGGGGCGGTGTTGAACTGAAACCACTCGCTCCAGTGCTCACCATCGCCTACCCGATAGGCATAGCGGGTGGCGGGCTGGAGATTTTTGAAACGTACCGAATGGTAATGGGCCAGGACTTCGGCCATTTCTATCTGGCGGGCATCCAAGACCTCCGTTTGGGCGGTCAGGGTTTGGGCATGGCGCCAAAACTTGGGAGCCGCCGTGGCCACGGCAATTTCGGCATAGGCTACCTTGATGTCGGGGTGGGTGCGCCAGGTTACGTTCACTTCGCGGGCCGGGTCTGCCCCAAAATTGAGCACAATCCGATCGGGATAGACCGTGGGTTGGTTCCAGCCCGCTTCGTAGCGGGGTTCTTGATAGACCCTTACTTTCTGGGCATTGGCCACAGGGGCCAATGCCAGAAAGCTAATCAGGGAAACAAAAAGCTTGGTTTTCAAAGCAATTGCTTGTTAAAGATTAATGGATACCCCCAAGAAATAAGAAGCGCCAAAGGCCTGGTAGCGGTCATAGCGGCTTTTTGAACCAGAATACTCCTGTTCGGGGGCATTATTAAGATTACGGGCCTGGGCCAGGATTTTCACTTTTCCCGAAGGAATGGTGTAGGCCGCCGTGATGTCAAGCACCGTGCGCGAATCTTCGTAAAGGTCAAAATCGGCCTCCGTCAGATTGGGGTTGATTTCCAGGGCATCTTCTACAAAGCCGTCATTCGTAGTGCGGGGCACCACCAAAAAGTCGCTCCGATGGGTAATGGCTACCCGCACCTCCCAGCCTTTGCGCTGAAAGTAAGGGATGATGTTATAGGTGAGTTCGGGCTGGCGCAACAGGCGAAGCGACTCGTCTTCACGGCCCGGATATTCGGCCTCGGAGGTGATATAGGCAAAGTTGGCCGTTATCCCGAAGCCACTCCAAAAACCAGGTAGGAAGGTAAAGGTCTGGTCGTAGCTGGCTTCTACTCCGAAGAGTTTGGCACTGTTGAGGTTGACAAATTGCTCAAAAGCCAACTCATCAAAAAACTGCCCGGCAAAAACGAGGTTGTTTTGGGTATATTCATTTTGAAATATTTGATTGTCAATATCTTTGTAAAAAACCCCTCCCGAAAGCAAGCCTCCACTTTTAAAGTAGTATTCCAGTGATGCATCTAGGTTTTGGGAGATATACGGTTCCAGGTTGGCATTGGCCCCCGAAAACTGCCCCGTAACGGAGCCGTCTTCGTTGTTGTCGCTGATTTCCAACTCAGAAGTACCTGCCAACTGGTCATACTGGGCGCGGCCAAATGGTGTGGGTCCAGGCCAAGCGAGCAACCAATTCGGGGGTAATGGTAAAGGTAAGGTTCAGGTTGGGGAGGATATTGGTGTAGCTGTTTTTTAAAATCCAGGGGCTCGAAACCTTCGCCTGAATCTACAAAGGGAGAAGAGACCACTTCCGTATGTTCTACCCGAAGGCCACCCACAATTTGCAGAAATTTGGTGTCAATGACCCCCATAAGATAGCCAGCCGTAACCGTTTCGCGGTAGTTGATGTCCTCGTCAAAAATCTCATCGGCGGTATCATCGGCGCGGAAGAAAATTCGGTCTTCATTGTTCAAGTTGGCCGGATTGGCAAAAAAATCACGGATTGGCGCGGGTCGCCCGACACATAAGGCTGGGTATTGCCTATGGGCACTGTGGGAGGCACAATTTCAAACTCATCCAAGCGATAGCGATTGGGCGCACGTACACCTCCTTCGCTGTCGTCATTGTATTCCGATTGAGCGCGATCTACCCGTTTTTCCCGCGAGCGCACCCGCCCGCCAATTTTCAAATAAGCGGGGATTTTGCTGGTCAGATTAAAATTGTACTTCAGGTCAAGCGAGCCTTCATACATATCTTCCTGCACGATGTTGTTATTGCGTATGTTCAGGTTACGCAAAAAGTAAAGGCTGGTGTTGGAAGCAGTTTCCAAATCCAGGGGAATGATGTCAAAGAAAAAGGGATCGGTATTGTAAGAGGCTCCCAGCAAGTTGTTAGTGCTGGCATCATTTTCAAAAGTACCGTCAATGGTGAATTGATCCTGGTCGGCACGGGAATAAACACCGTTCAAAGACAGGAAAAACTTGCCAAATCGCTGCTCAGTCCCCAGATTGAAGCTGTAAAGGTCATTGACAAAATCATTGCTGCTGAGATCAAGCTCCCCAGAGCCCCGGCTGAAAACACCCGAAGTAGGGGTTTGGTTAGTCAGGGTTTGGCCACTTAAACCCGCAACGGTCAGCTCAAATTCATTGTTGTAGTCGGTTTCGTCTTCGCGGGTATAAAGCACCCGAAAATAATATTTAGAATTATCCGTAGGCCGAAACTCAAAGTCAGCGTTCAGACCAAAGCGCTGCCTTTTATTGTCTTCGTATTGAATTTCTATTTCATTGGGGCCCAAATAGCCGGGCGTAAGGTTACCGTCCGGGTCTGTACCCTGCAAGATTTGCCAGCGGTCGGGGTCCAAAATCACCTGTGCAAAGCTCCGGGCAAAGTAATTGGCGGCCAACACAATGCCAAAGTTTTCTTTGGCCCCAAAGCGCTTGCCCGCCGTAATGGCCAGGCGGGATTGCAAGCCCTGGTCGCCAAAATCTACTTGTTGGTCGGTGTAGAGCCCATCCACCGAAACGACCAAAAACTGTGGCCGAACACGGTCAAAAGCCGTAATGGTGTTGATATTGACACTCCCGCCAATTGAAGTTGCCTCCAAATCCGGGGTAACGGTTTTGATTACCTCAATGCTGCCAATCATTTCAATAGGAAGCAAGTTGAGGGGGGTTTCCCGGCCCGAAGAAGAGGAAGCCAGGTTGCTATTGTTCAAGCTTACATTCACCAGCGAAGGCTGGATGCCCCGGATAGAAATAAAGCGGCCTTCACCCGCATCCGTTTCAATAGAAACCCCGGCCACGCGCTGGGTTGCCTCGGCCACGTTGATGTCGGGCAAGCGGCCCAGATCATCCGTAGAAAGCACATCCTTTTGGTTGTTTGCCATTCTCTTGGAGTTGATAGAAGTCAATTGGCTTCTACGCAAACCCGTAATCACGATTTCTTGCATGGTACTGGAAACCGAAGTAAGTTTGATTTCCTGAAATACAGGCGCTGATTCGCTTACATTGACCGGAATTTCCATCGTCTGAAAACCCAAGTACGACACCACCAGCGTCTGCGCCCCTATGGGAGCCGTCGGAATCACAAAAGAACCGTCGGTGCCAGTAGCGGCCCCAATGTTGGTGCCTTTGATAACCACCGTAGCGCCAATGAGTGGCTCTTTGCCATTGTCGTCGGTGATAACTCCCCGCACCGTACCAGTTTGGGCCAGGGCGCTACCCGATAGCCATAAGACCAGGCCAAAAGCCAAGTAAAAAGCCCTTGAAAAACAAGTAGTTGTCTGCATACTCTGAAATAATTGAAGTGGACAAATAGTTGAAAAGTGAACCCAAAATTAGCTTGCATTCCAGGCCGGGAGGTTAAGCCAGTTTTATTTGTGCTTGAAATAAAAGGGAAGAAAAAATGAAAAATCAGGCAAAATACCCGGCAAAAGGAAGGGTGGCTTCACAAAGAAATGATGATTTATTCACAAACAAAAGGGACTCTTGTCAAGCACCCATGGCCCGGAAATTTTTGTAAAGAAAAAAGCGCTCGAGCGTCCAATAGCGGCCCTTTATGCCCCCCGCCGAACCCGCTTTTTCCCTTTTGCTTCTCCTGTCTCAAGGCCCACTCCCGGCCAAACTTTGTAGGCACACCATGCGCCTCGATAAGAAATACCCGAAAGCTTCGGTGCGCCAACGTAGTGGCGCATTTTCACAGAAATAGAAAGCGCAAGGGTCGCAAGGGCAGGAGGTTTTTTGCAACAAAACATTTGTAACAAAAAAAAAATGTTTCAAATGCATTGTTTCAATTTTGTAACAAAAATTTGTTTAGAAGAAAAAATGTTGCAATTTTTCACCATTTTAAGTTCAAGGATTCCGATTTTTGATGTATAAAATCTTGTGAAAGGTAGGGCAATCCGATTCTTTGGCTTAAAAAAGACTTAATTGTGTACGCGTGTCCTTCATCGGATAAAATGCTCCGATAATAATGAAAGGGTTTGGGGCTGTAAAGTGATGTGCTTTTGTGGTGCCTAGGAAAAAGTACAAATCGCAGTCATTGACAAAGTGGACAAAGTATTTTTCTTTGACTTTTTCGCAAGCATCTTTTTCATTTCCTGTGTCTTTCAAGCAATTCCAATACAAAGCAGCTACTTCCCAATCTTCAATCATCAGTTTACTTTTCTTGCCCTTGTCATCTTCAAAAATATAGCTGAATTTATAAGGCAGTTTTTTGACTACATTGAAACCTTGGCCTTTTACTTGCTCAAAAAGATTTAGTTGTTTCATGGCCTCCATTTTTTTGATGTCCCATTCCCTATCTACTTCTTCATAAACAAAGTCTAAAACTTTGGTAGGTTTGAAGGTAGCCAATGAAGTACAAATATCTTTGTTCTTGGCTTCTTCTATGAGTTGGGTAAGATTGGTATAAACATTTTTCAAGCAGATAGCTTTGCGTTCTTCCCAGAAATTCTTTGTGTCTATATTACTACCTATTGATGGCTCTGTATCCAAACTATGTGGGCGATAGCTTTCTGGTCTAAAATCGGAGGTGTTTTTTTCTAGGTCTATTTCAATCCACTCGTATTTTTTGTACTGCGAGGCATAGTCTAACTTTCTAAACTGAATCGGGTAAATACGAATCCAAGTGCCATCTTCTCTAAATCCGGCTGTGCATACCAATTCATCGTACTTAGCGGATAAAGTCGGATAGGTTTTGACTGTGATAAGGACTTTGGTCAGAGCCATATATTATAAATGTTTGAGTTGTGCATTCCATTCAGGTAATTGTGTAATATGTTGTGCTAGTGTACCTCTATGGCATTGGCAATGATGTGCTTCAAAGCAAGTAAGTGCGACTCCTCGATGCTTTTTGAGCAATTCAAAAATGACTTTAATATGTTCTTCGGCTGTAAGGAGTGTAGTATCAGCATAGATTTCAAATAATTGTTGATAGTCTTTTTGCGTTTTTAAGTTTTGCCTTTTTTCACTTGCGATTCCCAATTCAGGTATATGTACGTATTTAATTCCCATAGCTTTGGCAATAGTTTGTAGGGTTGATTTGGAAAAGCCGTATTTCTGACTCAAAGGATTTTTACGTACATCGCACAATACTTTTACATCGGCCAAAATCAGTTTGTTGAAGTATTTTTCAACACTGATGCCCTCATAGCCAATAGTATAGAGTGTAGGAGGAATGCGTGGTGATTTTTGTGCTTTTACTTTTTCTATCTCGGTGGGCGAAAGTATTCTTTTTAAGACCTTACTTTTGATGGCATAGTAGGGCAAGGCAGTGTAGGTTAGGTAAAGTAAATCATCGGTAGAAAAGCCTTTGTATGAGCGAAACAAATGCCATAATTTTGCCTGGTCCTCTTTTTTTAATTGTGCCAGATACCCATTTTCTGCTTTTAACTCCCAAGCCTCGGGCGTACCCACAATCAGGCCCCTTAGAACCAATGCCCCCAAATCCCAGTTGGCCTGATACGAATAACAGCCATACTGATAGGGCAGGAAATCATAGACTGGTTTTGAGGTATTTTGCGTAAAAAGTAATAAGAGCTTTTGGAAGTCAATTTTATTAACTCGACCACCAAATACTTCTAATAAAGCCAATAATATTTTTCTTCTGTAATAAAGCATGCTGCAAATTTAGAAAATAAATGGCTATCCTACTCCACGTTACTTTGTTTCACCACGCAGTTGTTCTACCTGTGCGATGGTTAAGCCTGTTAAGTCAGCTATAGTTTGACTGTCAAAGCCTTTTAGGATCGCATTTTTAGCGATTTCAAGGGCTTTTTTATGGTTTCATCTTTTCTCACTTTTGCCTCGGCTTCAATTCGTAAAGAAAATGCTTCACTTGCCTTGACGTGCAGATAGTCCAAATAACGGTTATAGCCATATTGTGAATTTTTTGTCCAAACGCATCATATCCAAAACCTCTTTGGCTTCTGCCAAACCTTTTGCCACAAACTCATCTTTTACCTCGCTATTCTTCAAAAAATAAATCCATTCATCCAAGGTATCTTTGGCTATATCGTTAAATTGATTCACTTTGATAAGGTAGTATTCTGGAAAAATATCCGATACAAATTGCTTGGTAAAAGTTTCTTTTTGCGTGGTTGAAAGCTGTAGAATATCCTTTTCGTGCAAGCCTTGAAAATGAGTAGTGCCTCTGTAAATGTAATCTTTGCCCTGCCCCAAATCAAAATAAACAATGTTGATGGAAATTACTTTCTTGATGGCTGAGTAAGGTTGTCCCAAACTTAAGTTTTCTGTCAAGGCTTTG
>JAAUUB010000230.1 GCA_012031215.1 Microscillaceae bacterium
CCTGTGCAAATGTTGCCTGAACCTATTGCGTTATAATGCTTACAATTTGGATTGGTACAGTATTGTAAGGTCTTTTTTATTTTTCAAAATCTGATATATTCATACCGCAAAGATAAATAACATATCTTATATTTGCAGTGCCAAAATTTCAAAGCCTTTGTTTTTTCATATCAAGTTGGCGAAAATGAACTGAAAACCCTGATGCTAACTTTTGACCACAATTTTAATAAAATTGACCAACTTCAGATTGCTTACGATGAAATTGCCGAATCTTGGCTCAGGACGAAATGCGTAATTTCGGAAAATAAAATTGAAGTAAAAGAATATGACGAATCAGGTGGCGCAATAAAAACCACAACATCCATTTATACCATCGATAAAAATGGTAAATTTGTTAAAATTTCAAGGAAAACAGAATAAACACTAGGGTTAAACAGAAGAAATGGGACATTCATATAGCTGAATTAGCTTCCCAAACATACCGGAAATATAAATTGCTCAAGACCGGGGGCAAATTTTTTCCGGGGCGGTGGATAAGCATCCAGAGGGCAGGGGCGGGCTATTGCGCATCGGTTTTTTGGGCAACACATTTTTTCTTGCGCAACAATGTTTTTGTGCAAGGCTTTTTGTGCATCGCGGTCATCTATGATGTCAGCTAAACCGGGGCGAAAATGATTAAAACAGTTTCAACTGTCCCGATGCCGGGGGCTTTTGGGGGCCTTTGGCAGTGCGCCCGCCATATTGGACTGATTCTCGCCTTTCTTTCTCGAGCAAGGCCTCAAAATTGTCGTGGGGAGTAAACCCAGCCTCCGCTTTTTGGGCCAGTAGGGTGAGCTTCTGAAGGGCCTGGTGCTTATCGAGCTGACCGAGGCGGGCTTTTTCTACGGCTTTGCGGAGGGTGTGGATGGTTTCGTCATACACCCGCGTAGGCACGGGAAAGGGCCGGCCGTTTTTGCTGCCGTGTGCAAAGCTAAAGCGGGCCGGGTCTTGGAAACGGGAGGGGGTTCCGTGGATGACTTCACTCACAAGCGTGAGCGATTGCAAAGTGCGAGGCCCCAGCCCCTTCAGCAGGAGCAAATCCTCAAATTGCCTAACTTCATTTTCCTGGGCCAGCCATAAGATACTGCCCAGCCTTTTCAAGTCCACGTCTTTGGCTTTCACCTCGCAGTAAGTGGGCAGTTGCAGGTGAGGTATTTCTTTTAAAATCCGGTCGGGATGCTCGCGGCAGAGGGCCAGGATGCCGGACTGGGTAGGCAGGGCTTCGCGGGCCACCAGATTGAGGATTTCGCCCTGGTTTTGGCCGCAAATGGCTGCGTGGGGTTCTTCAATAAAGGATTGCACCTGAGCCGAGTGCCAATGATAGCGGCGGGCTTGGCCCGTTTGGGTTTGCATGCCTTGTTGCACTACGGTCCAATCGCCTTCCCGGCTCAATACAAAGCTGTGCAGATAAAGCGGAAAGCCGTCTTGCACAGCAGTATTATCCACTTTTGCACTCAGCTTGCTGCAAAGGGCCAGGTATGTGCCATCCAGTCCGGTTTGGTCGCCTATGCGTAGCAATTCCTGGGGAGTCTGGAGCGAGGCTTTGCCCTTGCCACCGCATACATAGAGGCCCAGAGTGGCCGAGTGAGGATTCAGGGATTTTTTGAGAACCGCCATTACGGCAGTCGTTACCCCAGAAGAATTCCAGTCCATTCCAATCACGGCCCCAAAGCTCTGAAACCAGAAAGGGTCGGCCAGGCGACTCAGAAAGGCTTGAAGGCCATATTCTATCAGGATCGACTCCACGATGGGGCGGCTCAACTGGGTCATTCTTTCAAACAACCAGGTCGGAATGCCGCCCCCCCATCAGGGCCAAATCGGCGGTACCACTTTTTTTCATCTTGGGGGGCTTGGGTTTCAAAGACTAAGTTAAAAAAATACGCACAAACAAGACAAAGGGCTGGCAAAAAATAACCGAGCCTTTGCTAGCTTTGGGGATTATTCCGTCAAATTTCCACTCAGGTGGAGCAATTGAAAGTAAGCCTTCAGGGTGTCTATCCGCACGTCTTCGGTCCGTAGGATGTTGTTGAGGCGAGCCAACTGTGCTTCCCGGAGGGCAAGGTGATTGGTTTTACCAGCCAAAAACAAATCCTGGGTTTTTTGATAGGCTTCGTCATAAGCTTGCTGATTGGCTTGCTCACGCAATAATTGACTTTGCAAAACAAGCATTTTATTACGGGTTTGGAGGGCTTCTTTTCCGAGTTCATCCATCAATTGCCGGGATTCAAACCGCTTGATTTCGGTTTGGATTTGGGCATTTTGGCGGCGGTTTTTCCATACACCTCCGTCGCGCAGGTTGTAAAAGACATTAAGACCTACTGTTAGCCCCAGGGATTGGAGGCGGGCCAGTTGCTGCACATCATTTTTTTGATACAAGTATCCCGCCTGGGCATAGGCCGAAACGGTCGGCGCATTTTCCAATTGAGAGAGGCGTAGTTGTTGTTGGGCAATGTTGCTGTCGGATTTTTGAAGTTTGAGTGATGGATTGCGGGCCTCTATGTCGGTTATCAGGGCCTCCAAAGCGGGCACGGCCACGCTTGACAAAGGCATTTCCAGTATAAATGCTTGGCTCAGGTCTTCGCCCATCAAGTTATTCAAATCGGCCCGGAGATTGTTCTGTGCCAATTGGAGCGCATCGCGCTGGGCCTCGTCTTCATTGAGGGCATTTTTCAGCAGAAGCACGTCTAGCCGTACGGCTTTGCCAAAGCGTAACTGGTCTTCCATTTTTTGGATACGCTGCTGACTGGTGGCAATGTTTTCCTCCAAAAAATCAAGCTGATTTTCCAGTTTCAGGACTTCAAGATAAAGCAGTGCCGTTTGCAGGAGGGTGGCATTGATGAGCGTTTGTTGTTTGGCCTTTTCTAGGGCAGACAAGTTTTCCAATAACAAAAACCGGTATTTGCTCTTCCCGGCATCATAAAGTAGATGGCTGGCTCTCAGGCCTATATCGGCCTGGAGGTTTTCTACGCCTACTTCACTCACCGTAATAAACTCGGGCGGTACGGGCTGAAAGGTGCGCAGGCGTACATCCGCAAAATTATTGGCATAAAAGGCATTGCCGATAATATCCAGGGTGAGGGTGCGCCCGGCATTCGCTTTAAAAACATCATTTTGTCGCGAAGTTGTTTCCAATTGTTGGATTTGCAGGCCTACATTTTGGCTGAGGGACTTGGCCAGCGCATCCTCCAGGCGAAGGGTAGGGGGCTGGGCCAGCAAATAGGATGCCCACACCAGGCAAACGAATAAGATTAGAATCCTTTTCATCGGGAAAAAATGGTTATAAATATTTTAAAAATGATTGATGGCGATTTAAAGTAATTTCTTGCGCATTTCACTCAGTTCAATGTCCAGGTCAGCTACCCGTACATCCGCCGCTTTTTATAAATCCGAATAAGCCAGTATTTCAAATTGGCCAGAAGAAGCATCACAGAGGGCAGCAAGAGCAGGGTGAGCACCGTGCCAAAAATCAAGCCATAAGCGATGGCAATGGCCGTAGGCTTCAAAAACTGCGCACTGATGGAGTTATTCAAAAGCAGGGGAGCCAGGCCAAAAACAGTAGTGATGCTGGTCAGCACTATCGGGCGAAAACGCATCAAGGCAGATACTTGCAAGGCCTCGGCGACCTCCAGACCCTCTTTGATTTTGTCATTATAGGTAGAGATAAGCACCAGTCCGTTATTGATTAATATCCCCCACAAGGCAATCATCCCAATCACCGAAAAAATACTTACGGGGATATTGTGCAAATAGGAGCCCCAGGCCACGCCCACAAAGGCAAAAGGCAGGATGTAGAGAATGGCGGCCGCTTTGCTCAGCGAACGATAGCTAAGCAACAAAATCCCGATAATGGCAATCAGTACCAGTATGCCTGGTTTTTGGCTGGAGCTTTGGGTTTTGGAAGAAAGCCGGGCCTCGCCCTCCAGGGAGTATTTAATGTTAGGAAAGCGGGTTTGCACCTCTTTCAAGACCGTGGCCTCGGCCTCGGCCAAAACTTCGGGCACGGATACCAGCAGGTTGGCTATGTCGGCCTCTACCCGGATTTCGCGCAAGCCGTTTTGATGATTGATAAGCGCCAGGTTTTGCACTGGCCGGAAGGTGGCCAGGGCTTCGAGGGGGTAGCTGCGACCATCGGGCAGAGGCAGGCGGGTTGTTTTGAGCTTGTCCAGGCTACGGCGGTCGGCTTCGGCATAGCGGAGCCATACTTTTACCTCCTCATCGTTGCGCTGGAGGCTCTGGGCTTCCAGTCCAAAATACCCTTTGCGAATCTGCTCAAATACCTGGGCCTCACTCAGCCCCAGATTGCGGGCTTTGGGTAAAAGATTTACCACTATTTCAGGCGTGCCGAGCTTATCCGTATCGGTTACGTCCTTCAAATCAGGGCGTTTGTTTAAAAACTGGCGCACCATGTTTTTGGCAGTGCGGAGGTCGTCCATATTGCGGCCCACCAATGCAATCGAGACAGGTTTGCCAAAATGGCAATGCTTCCATAAGAGATGTTTTGGGCTTCGGGAATCGGTCCTACGGCATCTCGGATGCGCCCCGCTATTTCGTAAGACAAAATATCGCGGGTATCGCCCTCGAGCATATAAATATTGAGGCTTCCTTCGTGGCTGCCCGGCCCCACAACGCGCTCTACGTATTTGATGACTGATTGCTTGTCAGTGCGGGCTTGGGTGTAGTATTGGTTCACTTCCCAGACTTTTTCTTCCATTTTGGCCAGTTTTTCCATCGTGAGGGCTTCATCCGTACCCAGGGCCAGCTCGAGGCGGGCCGTTATCACATCCTGGTCAATGTTGGGGAAAAAAGTAGCTTTGATGAGGCCAGTGTTCAGGGCGGTAATGGTAAGTCCCATAATGACGATTACCAGCAGGACACTCAAAACTGGAAGGCGCAGAGAAAAGCGGATGAGCCTTTGATACACCTTATCCCGAAAAATAAGCAGGGAATTATTGGCCCATTGGGTGAGCTTCCAGGGCCTGGCATTGCGTTTGAGAGCTGCCGAGCGCGCAATGTGTACGGGCAAAATCAGCATACTTTCAAAAAGGGCCACCAACAGCGTGGCACAAACCACAAACGAGACATCGGAGAAGAAATCGCCCAATTGCCCGTCAAAGAAAAAGAAAAGCGAAAAAGCCACTACTGTGGTGGCCAGCGAAGAAAGGATGGCCGGGATGACTTCAATAGTGCCCACCAAAGCCGCCTGCAGAGGATTTTTACCCTCCTGGTAGTGTTGATAAATATTTTCGGCCACCACCACCCCATCATCCACAATAACCCCCAGCACGATGATGAGGCCAAACAAAGAAACCTGGTTGATGGTCAGGTCATAAACACTAGATAAAATAAACATTCCTAAGAGGGCCACCGGAATCTTAAATGCCACCCAGAAGGCGATGCGGGGCTCAAGAAACAAACCCAGGACAATGAGCACCAATAGAATACCTTGCCAGGCATTGTTGACCAGCGTGCCAATGGCATCAGAAAGAGAAACCGCTTTATCTTCTATCACCAGGGCTTTTATGCCCTCGCTTCGGGCATTGAAATCGGCCACCAGGGCATTGGCATAAGCCGCGTTTTGCAAAATGTCCTCTTCACTCCGGCTAAAAATCTTCAAAATCACCGCCGGTTTTCCATTGATAAACGTTTGGGAAGGCTTGTCCGCGAATTGGTTTTTGATGGTCGCGATTTGGCCTAATTTTACCTCTTTACCATCAGGGCGGGCTTTCACCACGATGTTTTCCAGGCCTTTGGCTTCGTAGGCCCGGTTATCCAGACGCAGCAAGAGGTTTTGCCTTTTTGGTTTTGATTTCTCCGCCCGAAGCCTTAAGGTTGCTGTTTTGGATAGCCTGGGCTATTTCTTCAAACGTAAGCTGGTAGGCATTCAGGTCTTTTTCCCGAAGACGTACTTCAATTTCTTCCTCAGAATAGCCACTGATAAATACCTGCGAAAGGTTTGGCGAGTAAGTCAGCTCATCTTTAAGGTATTTGGCCACATCTTTCAGGGTGGCCAGACTACTTTCTCCAATCAGGCCAAGGGTCATGGTATAATTAAGGTTTTCTTCCTTAAACACGACCGGGGCATCCATTCCTTTTGGGAAAGTGGTGATTTTGTCAATGGCATTGCTCACATCCTGAAGAACTTCGTTGGGGTCGGCCTCTTCCAGCAGTTCCACCCGGATGTTGGCAAAACTTTCCGAAGCACTAGACGTGATGCGGTCCACGCCTTTGAGGCCATCCAGGTTATCTTCAATTTTGTTTACTACTTCTTCTTCCACTTCTTGCGGCGAAGCACCCCGATAGGTAACATTGACCGCTACAAAGTTGACAGCCTCGGGCGGCAAAAAATTGGTACGCATACTAGATACCGTAGCCAGGCCTACCACAATGATAAGCCCAACTAAAATGTCCACCAGGCGTGGCTTTTGAATCAGGGTTTGGAGAATGTTTTTCATGGATAATATGGTATGGAAACCTTACATTTTTACTTTTTTGCCCGCCATCGGCACATCAAACTGGTTCAGGATGACGATGTCCTTTGTCGTAAGCCCTTGTACCACCACCGAATCCTGTCGGAAATCAATTTGCTGGACAGGCTTTTTGGTAATCAAGTCATTTTGGAGTACCAGTACGGTTTCGTCGCGGGCCAGAAGACGCTGGGGAATCACGACTACTTCTTCCCATTCCTTGCCTTCCACTTCGCACTCGAGATAGAGGCCCGCGCGTAAATCCTGGCCTTCCAAACGGAAATAAACCGGGATGTTCTGGGTGCTGGGGTCTATGAGGTTGTTAATGCGCACTACTGTACCGTTCCAGGAGCTTTCCAGTTCATTACTCCGAAATAGGTAGCGGTCGCTATCCGCATACTTCTTGCTAAGGGGAGGGGGATTCCGGCTTCCAATTCGTGAAGCAAAGCGATGCGCAATGGTGCCGAGCGCCTGGCCCGGAGAAACT
>JAAUUB010000026.1 GCA_012031215.1 Microscillaceae bacterium
TTCAAACCAGCTTAATGGACTGCAATATTAAATCAGGAGCTTAAAATTTGCAAATTTTTCTAAAATATTTTCGTGATTTTTTATTTGAGCCAGGCCCTATTCTTTTTGTTTTTTCACGGTATAAGCCACGTGCTGGTCTAGCCAGAGGGCTTCCATCAAGATTTCGCGCAAAGATGCTTCTGGTACTTCTTCTGGGTGCTTAAAAATGACACTGCTTACCTGTTTACGCCCTCGGAAATCGAGGAGACCGGGTGCATCGGCCAATTCATTTCCCCTTGTGAAGGCAAGTTCGAGCCCTCCTTTTTTTAAAGGATTGAGATAGCAAATCCAGCTTTTGCGATAGTAAAATGGGAGCTGATAACGTATTTTTACCTGTATGGCTTCGTCTTGCTGAGAAATAAACCGATGCAGATACCAAAGCAAGGTCTGCGCGCTTGGTTCTTGGCGGTCGATAAAAAAAATCAGTTCTTCTTCCATAAGAAAAGGGGGCCTCCGGCAAGAGGGCCTCAACTTAGCTTTATGCCTGATTTACAACTCGATAGAAGAAAGTATGTTGAGCTCGTAGGCTTTCAGATTTTGATAAAACAATTCATTGGGTTCAATGCCCAGTCCTCCAATAGACAATTCAGGTTTGAGGGCCCTCACAAAGTACATATCCATTTCACCTTTGCCTTTCACGACCAGTTTTCCGCGATAATCGCAAATGAAAAAATCTTTCACCAGTTCGTAGGTTCTTTGAGAAATATTGACCTTTCCCGATTCGCCATTGCTTTCCATGCGGCTGGCGGCATTGACCGTATCGCCCCAGACATCATAGGCAAATTTTCGTGTGCCAATGACCCCAGCAATCACTTCGCCTGAATTAATGCCCAGGCGCAAGCCCCAGTAGTCTTCGCCCTGGAGTTTTTTCTCCATCTTCTTTTTGTGCATATAGCGTTGAATTTCTAAGCCCGCCAAGACCATTTCAATCGGGTTAGTAAGGTTGGGCACAGGCAAGCCCCCAGCACACATATAACCATCCCCCAGGGTTTTGATTTTCTCCAGGTTGTGTTTTTCAATGATTTCATCAAATTCGGCAAATACTTCATTCAAAGACTCCACCAGTTCGGTGGGCCCCATATTAGAGGCCGAACGGGTAAAGCCCTCAAAATCGGTAAACATGACCGATGACAGTTTGTAGTAGCGGGTATCGGTTTTGCCTTTGGTTTTGAGTTCTTCGGCGATTTCTTCGGGCAGGATATTGAGCAGTAATTTATCCGCTTTTTCTTTCTCGGCCTCCAGCTCCAGGTTGGCTTTCTCCAGGTTGTCGCGCTGGGCCATGATTTCTTCTTTCTGCTGATTGATTTCGTGGGTTCGGGCCTCAATACGTTTTTCTAGGTTTTGGTTTAGTTCATCCATTTCCGTATTGGCAATCTCGAGTTCCCGGCTGCGCTGGTTGAGTTCTTCGGCGGAGGCCCGCAGTTCTTCCTGATTTTGCTCTAGCTGAGTATTAATCATCATCACCTCTTGGGTTTTGGCCTCCGAAAGTGCTTTGGCTTCTTCGGCTACCTGGAGCAGGTGTTTCACTTTTTCGTTTTGGTCAGCGGTATGCAAATAAATCGCAATGATTTTATTGGCATCGCCGAGGAAAATACGCCCAGCTTCATCAAAATCGTGGAATGAGGCCAGTTCAAGAACGCCATAAAGCTCTTCCTCGTGCAAAAGCGGAGTGGCAAACAAAACCCGGGGTACTTCCTGCACCAAGCCCGTCGTAATGAGTGCTTCTTTGCGGCTGACCGAGCGCAAAAGTATTTCCTTTCTTTCCAAGGCCACCTGTCCTACCAGGCCTTCGCCCAGTTTAAAATGATTGGACAAAGAATCTCTTTCGGCAAAAGCATAGGTTCCCAGTAAATCCAGGCTTTCTTTCTCCCGGTTATACACGTACAAAGCCCCCTGGGCTGCTTCCAAAAATCGGGAAACAAAAGACACCGCCCGATTGGCGATTTCCACCGGGGTCAAGTTGCCCGAAATACTTTTGGTCAGGTCATTAAGACCTTCCGTAATGCGGTTTTGCTTTTTAAAATGGTCAATCATCTGATTGATGGAATTGGCCAAGGCATCGTGCTCGCTTTTGACCCGGATAGACTGGGAGGTGTCGCCGTCCGAAATACGACGGGCAATCTGCACCACATCTTTAAGGGTATTGACTACCTCTTTGACCGAAGCATAAATGCCTTCTTCCTGTCTGTTGCGGGTAATAAAGTTTACCTCCAGGTTCCTAGGGAAACCTGCTGGGCAATCTCGGCAATACGGGCTGGCTCGCCCCCCACCTGCGCCCGAATATCCTGCGAAACCGTGCGCGAAACAAAGACCCCCACCAAAAAAGCAGCCCCCAGAAAGATTCCAATAAAGAACAGGGCATTGCGATAGCTCAGGTCGCTCTCGATGGTAGAGTTAATCCCGCCCTTGATGCAAGACTTGGTGATTTTGGTCAGATGGCGGCGGGTGCCTTCCAGGAGGTTAATTCTTTCGGGTGAGCGACGAATGGTCAGTGAAGAATCCTCTTTGCCGTTATCGGCCAGGCGCAAAATAAGCTCCGAATTAGTCAAAAAAGCTTGGATAGTATCCCTGTAAACCCGGAATACACTTTCTTGCTCTCCGGCCAGTTGGAGTTGCGCAAAGGCACGCTCATTTTCTTGAATATTGCGGCGCAAGGCCTCCATTTTGGTGGCCAGCGTTTCCTTCTGCCTAAAATCCTTAGCCCCGATATAGGCATATTCTGTGGTGAGGTATTTGTCAAAATTATCGGTGATATTGCGCAGGGTATCAATGGCTGGCATCCATTGATTGCGCAAATCCTGGTTGATTTTATGAAGCGATGAAAGTTGATAAAAGGCAATGGCCCCTACCAAAAGAGAAATGGAGAGGATAATGGCAAAGCTCAGGTTAAGCTTTTGGGAAAAAGTGAGGCGGCGAAAAGCATTCATGATTTACGAAAATAGCACTTATTATTAGGTTTGCGCAACCTTAGCGCAAATATTTGCCAGCAAGAAGCAAAAAATAAACTTTACTTAACCTAGTGCAAAAAACCGATATTTTTTTCCTTGAAAAACCCATTTCCTAAAAAAAATAAAATCGCGGCTCAATCTTGCCCTTTATACCCCAAGCCCTTTTCAGGCCAATCTTCCGACACAAAACGGATGATTTCGGGAAAGAAAGCCAGAAAATCTTGGTCATAGGCTTCATAATCTGCTTTTAGGCTCAGAATAGATTGGTCCAGATGATTGGCAAAGCGGGCGCGGTGGTTGAGTCCCTGCAAAGAGTTTTGGAGGCCTTCCCATTCGCCATAGCGGGCCAGCCAGTTTTGGGCCACCATACGGGGTAGAAAATTCTGCACGATTTCGGGCAAAATGAACTGGTTATCGAGCAAAACTTGGTAGGTATGCTGGGCGTGTGCCTCGAGGCTTGTATCCGAAAATAATTCAAAATGCACCGCAAGAAAATGGTCATAAAACACATCCACCAACACTGGCGCATACTTGCCATAGTCAGGCCGGAGACGAAGCGTGCTTTGCCGAACCACCGGATGCGCATCCGTAAACTGGTCAATTTTGCGGTGCAAATAAATGCCCCGCACAATTTCTTCCTCGAGATGGGTATATTGATTTCCCCGGATAAAATCAGCAATGAAATTACCAATTAAGATTTTTGCCGAAGAACCAGAAAGAAAACTATGTGCCAGTAAGTTCATTTTTTATTTACAAAAAGCCCGCAGGCTGCCGCCTCACTTTACAAAACCGCCAAAAGCTCCCGAAAGCGGGCATTGGGCAATATCCCCGCCCCATTTTCGGACAGTTCGGGGCGGATACTTTCCACAAAATACATATCTACTTCTCCTTTGTTTTTGGCGTTGATTTTGCCCCGATAGTGGCACACAAAAAAGTCCTTGACCAATCGGTAGGTGTTTTCCGAAATATTGACCTTGCCCACTTCTCCGCTACTTTCCATTCGGCTGGCCACATTGACCGTGTCTCCCCAGACATCGTAGGCAAATTTACTCTTGCCAATGACCCCCGCAATTAACTCGCCGGAGTTGATGCCCAGGCGCAGTTCCCAATATTCCTGGCCCTGCTGGCGGCGTTTGGCCCTTTTTTCTTCCATAAACCGCAAAATGTCCAGCCCCGCCAGCACCATATCTACCGGATTATGGCGGTTGGCCTCCGGAATTCCACCCACACACATATAAGCATCCCCAATCGTTTTGATTTTTTCCAGTCCGTGGCGGTTGATTATTTCATCAAAGCCCGTAAAACATTTTTCCAGTTCCTCTACCAATTCGGTGGGGCTCATTTTTTCAGCAAAAGTGGTAAAGCCCTTAAAATCCGTGAAAAGCACCGAAGCCCGTTCGTAGTATTTCACGGGGGCTTTGCCCTGGGTTTTGAGTTCTTCGGCCACGGGCCTGGGTAAGATATTGAGTAGAAGTGATTCCGTTTTTTCTTTTTCCTGAGCCAGGAGCGCATTGTTCTTCTTTTTCAGGGCATTGCTTCGGTAAAGATTTACGGAAAGTAAAGTTAGAAAAAAGACCACGGCTCCCCCCCCCAGGTACAAATTATTTTGATAGAGTTTTTGCACTTCCAGGGCTTTGGCCTGCAGCGAAAGGGCCTGGTTGAGGGCCGCAATCTGGGTTTTCATCCGTTCTTCGCGCTCGTCCAGAAGGCTCAGCTCTTTATTTTGAAGGCTAAATTCGTTTGTCGAGGCCTTATTTGTCCGGCCAGAAGGCCCTATTTCGGTTTCAGATTGCTGTAGGGGTGCAATGGGCGTGGCCGAAGCGTCCCGGAGCGATTCACGAAGATTGACACGCAGGCTTCGGGAAAGTGTTTTGACCGCTAAGCCTTGTTTTTGGGAGTTAATCTTTTCTAATTCGGCCTGGCTTTCTTGTAATAATTGCTGGATTTGCTCTTTTTTGATATGCTGCCAAGCAACCGAATCAGAGGCCAGATATTGCATAATCGGTCTTCCTTCTTGGGCCAGAGAAACAGTAGGCCATAATAAGCACAAAATCAAGTCCCTATACCCGCCCCAAGGCCATCTAATTTGCCGCATAGTGTATTCAAAATTATGATTGCTAACTCTAACGTCAAAAGCCCGCCAAAGGTCTATCGCCAAAATTGGACTAAACTTTCAGAAACGCAAAGTGAAATGCGATTTTTCCCGGTCTTCGTGCAAAAAAACCAGGCCGCAATCAAACAAATCCAGGGTGAGCGAGACCCTTGGGTGGGCTTTTATCCATTGCCAAGCCGATGCCATTTCTGCCGACCAGTAGATGTCGTCCAGCACAAAAAAGGTTTGTGGATGGGCCCGGACCAGACAGGCCTCAAAATACGCGCAAGTAGGTTCGTAGCGGTGGTGAGCATCCAAAAATACCATATCCAGCTTTTCTATCTTTTGCAATATCCGGGGCAGGCTTTCTTGCAGGGGGCCAACGGCGAGATGAATATTGCGGGCCGCAAATGCCTCAAAGTGTAACTGAGCCTGGCGGGCCGTTTCGGGGCAGCCTTCCAGGGTATAAATCTGACTCTGCAAACGCGCCAAAGCCATATACAATGTGCTGATTCCCAGAGAAGTGCCCGTTTCTAAAATGACCTGCGGCTGGAAATAATTAACCAGCCGAAACAGTAATTCGGCCTGAGCCGATGAGCTTAGCGAATGCCGGGCGATTTGGGCAACTTTTCGGGGATATTGCTGAGAAGTTTGTGGATAGGCCCGGGCCCCAAAATCCAGCACGGAAAGAACTTTTGGATTTTGCAAACAATCCCGGCGTAGTTTTTCAAGCCGCCCAAAAGCATAATAAGGCCTGGGACCCCGTATGACTTCCTGATAAAACCGAAAAACAAAAGGTGAATGTAGGGAAGTGACCCCCTGGGCCAGCCACTGGTGGCGCAAGTATGATTGAAGGACAAAAATTTTTTGAGAGAGATTCAAAAAGTCAATTAAAATGGAAGGCAGGTAAATTCAAGGGGGTCGCTTCAGTTATTCAAATAAGGCACCACTAAGGTAAACTCCGGAATGATTACCTCCAATAATTTCCCATCAAAAGCCCGCTCCATGACATACGTCCCGTGCATTTTGCCCAGCCCGGTTCTTAGATTGCAGCCCGAAACGTATTGGTGTACTTCGCCGGGCTCGAGGATAGGCTTTTTACCTACTACCCCCTCCCCTTCCACTTCGCGCACATAGCCATTGGAATCGTGGATGAACCAATGCCGGCGCAATAATTGAATCGTGGAAGCACTTCGGTTTTCAATCGTAATTTTGTAAGTAAAAACAAAATGGGACTGCGCCGGATTGGAATAGTCTTCCTGATAATCCGTTACTACACTAACTTTAATGCCTTCGGTGATTTGCGTAATCATAAGTGCGCCTTCTTTTTAATCCAAACTAAAAATAATTTGGCATAGTTTAGCGTATGCAAATTTTTAGCCAAAATGCCTATCTTAGCCCCGGCCTGCGCTAAGCTTTTAGAGATAAAACCCTGTATTCTGATGGAACGCTTATCGGTCTTAGGGCAAACCACGAAAAATAAATCCGCTGCGAAGCGGGGCGAATTACTGGATATGGGCAGGCATACACCCCATTACTTCCAAAGCAACGCTCGTACGCACGGCGTGTAAGTGTTTAGATAATTTTACTTTTTGCTCCAATATTAAATATTCATTTCATGCAGGTTCGTATTGCTGATTCCTGGAAACCCTGGCTTCAAGCCGAATTTGAAAAGCCTTATTTTCAAAGCCTGACCGAGTTCATCCGGCAGGAATACCAAAGCCAGACCGTCTATCCACCCGGACGGCTGATTTTCAATGCCTTCGAGCATTGTAGTTTTGAAGACCTGAAAGTGGTGATTCTGGGCCAGGATCCTTATCACGGTCCGGGCCAGGCCAATGGTTTGAGCTTTTCGGTGAGCGAAGGCGTTCGTGTTCCTCCTTCACTGGTTAATATTTTTAAAGAAATTCAGGAAGACCTAAGCAAGCCCATCCCCAAAAGCGGCAACCTGGAACGATGGGCCGCCCAGGGGGTTCTCATGCTCAATGCCGTCTTGACGGTGCGGGCCAATACCCCTCGTTCGCACCGCAACAAAGGCTGGGAATCTTTTACCCAGTCGGTGGTGCAATTGATTTCGGACCAAAAAGAACATGTAGTCTTTATGCTTTGGGGCAAAGATGCGCAAGAGCGCGGAGCCGTGATTGACCGGGAAAAGCACCTGGTCCTGGAATCCGCCCACCCCTCTCCCTATTCGGCGGACAAAGGCTTTTTTGGCAATCGGCATTTTAGCCAGGCCAATGCCTTTTTGGAGGCCCATCAACTGCCCTCTATTGACTGGTAGTGATACGGGTAGTTATGGTCAATCGCAACGCAATACCGCCTGATAGAGCTTGTCTTGGCGGCATTCTACCAAAACTTCCCGGCCCTCTGTGAGTTGCTGAGCCAGAATGCTTGTTCCGTTTTTGATAGTGAGTAGTTCAAGATTTTCTGCCACCGTGAGGTTAAAATCCGGGCCGGCCATTTTGCGCAGGGCCGCCAGGCGAAGCGGTCGGGCATCCAGGCAAAGACTCACCGCCCGGGCCGTTTTGTGCACCAGTTGGGTATGCAATCCCAAACGGCCCACAATTTTAAAAATTACCGCCAGTTCTTCTTCTTTGAGAAACTGCATCGTCTCTACCTCTATTTTAATGAGCATTTGCCGGCCCTTGTACATAATGCAGGGCAAAAACTTGCGTACCTGGGTATTGTCCACGCAAGTGCCGGGCTGGGAGGGAAACAAAAATGATTTGACAAAAAGCGGAATGTTTTTTTTGGCTAAAGGGGCAATGGTTTTGGGGTGAATCACACTGGCCCCATAATGACTCATCTCGGCGGCTTCGGCATAGGAAAGCTGGGCAAAAAGCTGGGCCTCTGGCACCCGCTTGGGGTCGGCATTGAGCACCCCCGGCACATCTTTCCAGATGGTCAGGCTTTGGGCATCGAGCAAATGAGCCAGAATAGCCGCCGTGTAGTCCGAACCTTCGCGGCCCAGGGTCGTGGGATTTCCTTCGGCATCTGCCCCGATAAAACCCTGGGTGAGGCCCAGTTGGTTTTGCAGTATCGGCAATACCAGGTTTTTCACTTTGGCAGCCGATTGCTCCCATTGCACCGTTCCCTCCCGCCAACGATTGTCGGTTGCAATGATTTGACGGGCATCTATCCATTCGCAGGGAAGTCCTTCACGACGAAAATAGTTATGCACAATGCGGGAGGAAAAAATCTCCCCCATGGAGACCAGCCGGTCGTACCAACGGTCGTAGTTTTGCCCTTCGGGAATGGGCTGAGCCATTTGGCGCAAATCTTCAAAAAGGGCTTCCCACTCGGCATAGAAGGCTTCCTTCGAATTGGGAAACAATTCCTTGATAATTTTATGATGAAATTCGTAAATTTGAAGCAGAAAAGGTTCGGGGTCTTCTTTTTGCCAGCAGGCGTTTAAGACAGCCTCTAGGGCATTGGTGGTTTTGCCCATCGCCGACACCACCAGGCACAAAGCTTGATGCACCGGCTCTTTTCTCAATATCCTTACTACATTCTTGACCGAGGGGCCGTCTTTGAGCGAAGCACCCCCAAATTTGTAAACTTTCATTTTGTAAAGACATAAAATTCGGAGATATGCCGTCCCCAAAGACGCACTATGCTTCCTAAAACCATACAAAGCAAGCACTTGCGCCTATATTTCGCAAATCTATTTTTGAAATGGCTTCGCAATCGTTTGCAGGGATTAATGTATTATTGCAAAGGCTTTTTGGTTTTTTTAGCAAATAATGAACAAACCTCTTACCTAATACTTTTTTTATGAATGAAGATTTGGCTTTGCCCGTAGGCACCACGCTCGACCGATTCATTAGCAAAAAACAGGAGCAGTTTCCTTATGCCACGGGCGAACTTTCTCAACTTCTGCGCGACATTGCCCTGGCCGGAAAAATTGTGAATCGCGAAATCAACCGGGCAGGCTTGCTCAACATTTCCGGTGCCTATGGCAATCAAAACGTTCAGGGCGAAGAACAGCAAAAGCTTGATGTTATTGCAAATATTCGTTTTATAAGGGCCTTAAGAAACGGAGGAGAAGTCTGCGGCGTGATTTCTGAGGAGGAAGAGCACCTCATTGATACGGGCAAACCCAATGGACGCTATGTGGTAGCCATCGATCCCCTGGATGGCTCTAGCAATATTGACGTAAACGTTTCCATTGGCACTATCTTTTCCATCTATCGGCGGATTTCGCCCCGGGGAAGTGAGGTAGAAGCCCGCGACGTGATGCAGACCGGGCAAAAGCAGGTGGCGGCTGGTTATTTATTATATGGTTCTTCTACGATGCTGGTCTATACCACCGGCTACGGGGTGCACGGCTTCACGTATGAACCTTCGCTGGGAGAATTTTTTCTCTCCCACCCCGATATTTGCATTCCTTCGGATGGCAAAATCTATTCGGTCAATGAGGGCAATTTTGATGGCTTTCCTGAGACCGTAAAGCACTACATCCGGCAATGCCGCCAGCGCGCTTACTCGGCGCGCTACATTGGCTCTTTGGTGGCCGATTTTCATCGCAATCTGTTCAAAGGGGGGATATACCTCTATCCGCCTACCCCTTCGGCTCCCAAAGGCAAGCTCCGGTTGCAATATGAGTGCAATGCCCTGGCCTTTATCGTAGAACAGGCCGGTGGCAAAGCCACCGACGGCCAGCAACGCATCCTGGATATGCTACCCGAAAGCCTGCATCAGCGTTGCCCGCTCTACATTGGTTCTGAAAAAATGGTAAACGAAATCACGACTGCATTGCAGCAGGACTGCCGCCCGGCTTCCTGAATATAATTTTCCTGCCTGGTCTAATTAAAAAAAAGCCTGCCTCCTAAAAGGGAAGCAGGCTTTAATTTTTGGGGCGCTTGGCAGCTTAGTTGGCCTTCACAATCCGGCGCCCCGTGTGGGGCAGGTTGTCGGCCCGCAGGTGAAGGAAATACGTGCCCTGGGGCAGATTTGCCGGCAAATCGGTTAGCTTCAGTCGCTGGCGACCTTCGGCTTCCAGACGGCCCTGATACAGCACCCGGCCCTGGACATCGCTCAGTTCCCAAACGGCCTGGCCCTTTAAGACTTCGCTCATCTCTACTTCCAGCACGGACCCGGTCAGGGGATTGGGGTAAGATTTCCGCCATTCTACCTGACCCGACTCGGATACCTCATCAGGATATTGGGCTTGGGCGACCGCCCGCGAAACAGGGGCATTGATGACCTCAAAAGGCAAGACCAGTACCGCTCCGGCCTGTCCGGTGGCATTATTGCTGGCATAAGGCGTGAGCAGCAGTTCATACTGGCCATTGCCCGGGGTCCAGTCATTGTAATTGCCCGAGGGGTTGTCGCCCAGTAAGGCATAAGGCTCGATGTTCTCTATGCGATTGATAAGGGTCTGCCCGTCTTTTTTGAGCACAAAGCGCACACTCTCGGTCAGCGTGCCATTGGCATTGGCCCGGATGCTCAGGGCTGAAGGCAATTGACCCAAATCCAGGACTTCGCCCGGTATCATCACCCGTATATCAGCATTGCTTTGGGCATTGACCAGGGTGACGCTCAACACGCTAGGCTCGTTGGGCACATTCAGTGTGAAGCTTATCTCTATGGGTGTGCCCTGGGCCCCGCTCCGGTTATCGCCCGCGTAGGGGGTGGCCCGCAGGGTATAGCTGCCCGACAGGAAATTGGCTCCCAAGTAGTTGGTACCGCCATTTGTATCACCATAGAGTGCATAAGGAGGCAGGTTTTCGGTGGCCGTACGGCTGAGTGGCCCGCTCAGTTCAAAATACACACTGCCCACCAGGGCATTGCCCAGAGCTTCAACGCTGAAAAACAAATTGCTGAAATCGGTACTGTTCAAGACTTGCCCGTTGCTGAGGGGGCCTATCACCACATCGTTTTGGGCATCAATCAGGTTGAGGGTGTTCAAGGCAGGCAAGGGCAGACGAAGGCTAAAATTGAGCACAAAGGCGCTTCCGGCCACTCCACTCAGTTTAGGACCGCTGTAAGGCGTAAGGGTCAGGCTATAATCACCCGGCACGAAATTCCGGCCATTATAGTTGCCGGGGGGATTGTCGCCAAAGAGGGCATAAGGCAGGATGCTTTCGGTTTGGGTATGGCTCAGCGGTCCGCTCAGGACCATCTTCACACTGCCCGCCGGATTGGCCAGGTCGGCCGGATGCTCAGAAAGTTGGTGGGCAGGCTGCTCAAATCCAGGATTTGGCCTTCGCTCAAGGCCAGCAAATCTACATCTGCCTGGGCATCTACGAGGGTGAAAACTACTTCGGGTACTACGGGAGGCTCAGCCGTAATATTTACCGTAAAGCTACATTCGGCTGTATTTCCGGCGGCATCGCTTACTTGGTAAGTTACTGTTGTTGTACCCACAGGGAAAGTAGAGCCACTTGCCAAGCCTGCTGTTAGTTGAATGACCGCGCCTTCACAGTTGTCATCAAAAGTAGGTTCACTGTAAGTTACTGCTTTGCCTGTCTCACCAAAAGCCACTGTTTCGCTGATGTTGGCGGGGCAGTTGATGGTGGGGATACTATTATCTTCTACGATAACCGTGGCCGTGCAGGTAGCGGTTTGCCCATCTCCATCTTCCACTGTAAGGATTACGGTATTTGGTCTAATATTCTCACAAGTAAAAGTGCCAATGTCAATGCTTTTGCTGACAATCTCCACATCATCTGTGCTTCCGTTATCTAGGTCATCAGCAGTGATGCTGGCCTGGCCATTTTCATCCAAATAAATGGTGAGGTTTTGGCATTGCGCACTCGGCGGCTGGCTCAACCCTTGTACCTGAATATTGTCAAAGGCAAAACCATCAGAAGGGATTGGGAAATTATCAAACTGTTGAAACTTAATTCTTACCTTATTGCCCAGTGTTAATCCATTTTCAGATGCAAATTGCACCAAATCAAAAGTGTTGGTTTGGTAATCTCCTGTTGAATTAGCCCCCGTCAAATCAATGAGGCGAAACCAGTTTTGCCCATCCACACTTAGTGCAACCCCGTCGGCATTGAAAGAACCACTAAAAGTTGCGGGCATAGAATTATCCTCATCCCCAAATTCTTTCTGGTCAAAGCGAAGGGTGATTTGACTTAAACCAGTGGCATCAAAGTGCAAAATGGCCTCATTCAAGCCTGAAAATTCAACATTTGAGCTAAAAAATTATCCATGGTCAGATGGAAATTGCCCGTAGCTGGCGTATTTGTGTTGGTGATGAGGATGCGTCCATTGGCCGTACTTTTCAAATCCCAACCCGCTCCTATCGAACCGTTTTCAAAGCCCTCATTTATATCCAATGTTTGGGCAATAAAAGCATCTCCTAAAACTGCCTGATAGGCATCTATCAAACCAAAACCGGTAGTATTATCAAAACCCGGGGCAAGCAAATCGATGGCGGTATTGGTCAGTGCGGCATAGACCTGGTCTCGTGTGAAAGTAGGATTCTTTTGCAAGATGAGGGCCGCCACGGCGGCGGCATGAGGGGCGGCTGCCGAAGTACCCGCAAAATTAGGGAAGGCATCTTCGCCCAAATTCACGCCAAAAAAAGTAGTATTGGTATTGTCAATGGCCGTCAAATCAGGCTTTAGGCGCACTTCAGGCGCACCAAGCGGTATACCCTCGGGGCTAAACAAAACGGTATGCGGTCCTTGAGAAGTAAATGATTCGGGCACCCGCTGATTGAAATAAGGCGCGGCACCTAAGGCGATGCCAGCCCGAGCCCCCCCGTGCGGGTTCATCGTTGGGCTGAAAGTATCAAATTCATTAGGTCGTACATTAGAGCCAAAATTTACATACTTGATTCTTCCGGGGTTGGGGTTGGGGTTGAGTCCTGGAGTCTTAAATATTAATACGTTTACAATTTGGGGGACTCCTGTATTATTGACATAACCGGCTGTCTCTACTGGGGCTCGAGAGGTGGTGATGTTGTTGTTGTTTGAGATGCCCAAAACTACTGTTAATTGAGCATTAAAAATAGCAATACCTAGGTCGGTATCTACCCCTGATGGAGTATAAAAAGGATCATCCCATTGCAATGACAAGGCAAGACGCTGTCCTGGGGCAAGGGTATAGCTTTGCAAAAATGTTCCCCCTCCGAAATCATAAGCAGATAGACCTCCAAAAGGTGCAAAGGTTATATTGGTGGATTCATAAGCCTGATTGCTGAGGTTTCCCGCCGCCGAAAAGTAAGTAACGCCCTGATTTTGGGTAACTTCATCAACTTTCTGAGCGATAATGCCATCTTGGAAAAAAGGCTCGGCTAAATACCCAATATCATCCACAATTACCTTACAACCGGCATCCGCCAGGGCTTGGATATTGTTGGCAAAGGTGAGCTCACCCCCAAAAGCCGTGGCAAAGTACAAGTCTGCCCCCGGAGCCAGGTCATGAATCAGTTCCGCCATGGCCCTTCCTTCGTCGCTTGTGCCAGGCGGGCCTTCTTGCAGGATATTAACGTTCGTTGGCAAATCTCCCGAGGCAATACCCGCATTTGCACCATCCAAGACATTATAGCTATCACTCAGGATGCCTATTTTAATGCCGGTGCCATCCACATTTCCAATGGCCCTGGCCCGGTCGGCCCGCATCGCGATATCGGCCTCACTCGTTACACTGCCCGCATTGGAAAATGGGCGGTAAATGGGCACTGCGCTCAGAAGACCATAGGCCGCCAATTGCTCGAGTTGCAAAAGACTTCCCGGATGTATCCAGCCCTCTACCAGGCCGTATTTTTCGGAGGCAGCACTCAGTTCAAAGCCCCGCACAAACAATTCGGGCATAATCCGGCTTATCTGCTCCACTCTTAACTGGACAGCGATTTTGCCCTGTCCATTGCTCAGTAGCAGGTCTTCTTGTAGCATGGCCACTTCGCGGGGATGCACATTTGCGGGCATTGGCTGGCCTTTTTTTACAATTTCTTTGGCCGCCAAAGCGTGTAAGACTCCAGATAGTCGAGTTCCGGAATTTTTTCGCAGTTCGGAAATTTGATTAATTTCCTGAATAGCTTTCTCAATCTGGGCCTGGGCACTGCCTGCTAGCATCAGCAAGCACAAAATGCCTGACCATAAAAAAAATGTCTGTGCCTTCCGAAAAGGCGGGCCCATAAAGTTTGTGTGTGTTGCATACAATAATTAAAAAAATGAATAAAAAATCAAACCAACCGGAGGCAAGAAACTAGCAAGACAGTAATAAGAATAAATCTTATTTTTTTATAAATCCCAGCAAAGTTGGTAAAATCAAAGATTTACAAGTTCAAATGTAGAAAACAATAAAATTATTTTGTTTAAATAACTATTATTGTTATATTAGTAAATAAAACCATATTTTCTTCTTATCACGGACAAAAGTCAAGCTAAGATTTACAGGAAGCGGAGGCCAGGTAGCGCTTTTCAGGAATGTATTCCTCCCCGTCTATCTTTTTTTTCTCGGATTGGCCCGATTGAACGCACCTTCCCTTAATTTTGTAATCAAGCTAAATAAAGTCCATGAAAAAAACCGACCTAAAGGGCCCAGCCTGGACAAGCCCACGCGGAGGGTAAAACCCTCAGAAAATACGGCCCGACCTAAAAGACCCCGCGTGCTGAAACCTAAAACGGAAAGCGGCGAAAGACCCAAAAGGGTGTATAGCGGGGCCAGGGAGGAGGGCGAAAGCAAAAAGCCTTTCGGACAAAACCGCTTTAAAAAACGACCTTTTGGCGGCGAGGCCGAAGACGAAAACAAAAAACCTTTCGGACAAAATCTCCTCAAAAAAACATCTACAGGCAAAAAATTTGGGGAAAGAGATGCCAATAGCCGAAAAAATACCAAGCCCAAAGAGACCTCGGGAAAAAACGAAGCCCAGGACATTGAGCAATTGCGTTTGAATCGTTTCATTGCCAAAGCCGGTGTTTGCTCGCGTCGCGATGCCGATGAATTGATTCGCAATGGTCAGATTCAAGTCAATGGTCAGGTCATCAGAGAAATGGGCTATATCGTCAATAAAACAGATGTTGTGTACTACGGCAAACAAAACTATCTATAGAAACACGTGTCTATATTCTGCTCAACAAGCCCAAGGATTTTATCACCACCACCGAAGACCCTGAAAACCGGCGCACCGTGATGGACCTGGTGAAAGATGCCAGCCAGGAGCGTTTTTATCCGGTGGGCCGCCTGGACCGCAACACCACGGGCCTGCTCCTGCTGACCAACGACGGCGAACTGGCCCAAAAACTCAGCCATCCCTCCCACCAGATTCCCAAAATTTATCAGGTGGAAATCAATAAAGCCTTGCAAGAAGCCGATTTAGAAAAAATCCGACGGGGCCTCACCCTCGAGGATGGCCCGGTGCTGGTGGACGAAATTGCCGTGCTTTCACCCGAACGCAACTTATTGGGCATAAAAATTCACCTGGGGCGCAACCGCATTGTCCGCCGCATTTTTGAGCACCTGGGTTATGAAGTGGTCCGGCTAGACCGCACCATGTATGCCGGATTGGATAAAAAAAACTTGCCCCGGGCAAATGGCGGCACTTAACTGCACAAGAAGTGGTGCAAATCAAATATTTTCTTTAACTTTATCAAAAAAGACATTTTTTCATTTTTAAGATTATTTATGCAAAAATTCATTCTTTTCGCTTTTCTTCTGCTGTTGGCGGCCTGCGCTACGCCGCTCAAGCAAGGCAAAAAAAGCTTTGACCGGGCCGAGTACCAAACAGCCATCCAGTTTTTTGAGCAGGCCCGCAAAAAAGGGGAAAGCCCGGCCCGCACCAATGCATTGCTGGCCGAGGCCTATCGCTTATCCAATCGTATTCGGGAAGCCGAACCGTATTATCAGGCAGCCTTAACGGCCAATGCCAATGAAGAAGAAGTGCGTTTTTACTATGGCTATGCCCTCAAAGCCAATGGTAAATACGCCGAGGCCCGGCAGGCTTTCGAGCGTTATGCCAACTCGGGCGGCAATACCGACTATGTCAAGAGGGCCAAGCAGGAGGTGAAAAATCTGGCCCAGATAGACGAACTGCGCAATCGTACGACTTATTATAAGGTAATACATTGCCCCGAAATCAATACCGACGAAGCGGAGTTTGCGCCAGTGCTTTACCAAGACCGCCTGCTGTTTAGCAGCACCCGAAAAGAGGGCACGTATGCCGGGACAGGGCAAGGCTTTGCCGGTATTTATGCTTTTGATTTTACCAATGAAGAAAATTGCCAAGGCACTTCCCAGATTTTTAGTCCCCAACTGTCGCGGGGCGGCACCAATGAAGCCTCCCCCACTTTTGCCCGCGACGGCAGTTTTGTGGTCTTTGCCCGCAGCAGCCGGGGGGATAAAGGCGAATCCGATGAGGTAAACCTTTATATTTCGCGCAATACCGAGGCCGGCTGGGCCGAAGCTGAGATTTTGCCCTATCCGGTCAATATCAGCGAAAAACTTTATGACCAGGGCGGCTTGGAGCAACTTCGGGGCAGCAAAGGCGAGGCTTGGACTTCCTGCCCCAGCATCACCCCCGACGGCAAGCGCATTTATTTTGCCTCCAATCGCGCCGGGGGCTATGGCGGCACGGACATTTGGGTAGCCGACATCAATGCGGGGGGGCGTATCTCGGGCGTGCGCAACCTCGGCAACACCATCAACACTCCCGGCGATGAACTTTTCCCTTTTGTGTCGGATGAAGGAGTGCTTTATTTTGCCTCCAATGGCCATCCCGGACTGGGTGGTCTCGACCTCTTTGAAGCCATCCGCGAAGGCGGCAAAACCATGATTAAAAATATGGGCGCGCCCCTCAACTCTCCCGCTGACGACTTTGCCCTGGTCTGGAAAGATGAGCGAAGGGGCTATTTTTCCTCCAACCGGGAAGGCAGCAAAGGCGATGACGATATCTACCAGTTTATTGATGAAACCCCCGAAACCAAAACCGTCAATTACTTTCTGGCCATAGAGGTGGTCGGCTTTGACCCAAACGACCCCGCCAAAAAAGAATATCCCCTGTCCAATGCCCGGCTTGATTTTCTGCAAGGCACGATGCGCAACCGAGGCGAAAAGCTCCATAATTTTACGGCGGATGAACAAGGCAAAGTTGGAAAATTTCCCATACAACTCCATCAGGACTACCTTGTGTTGGCAAATGCGGGCGAGGAATACTTTAAGCAGGAAGTAGAATACACTACGCGGGGCAAAGCCATTCCCCACGAATTGCTCATCAACCCCGTTACAGACACCACCTTATACCTTAAAATTACGCTGGAAAAAATCGTGGTAACGGAAGACACCGTCTATGTGCCCGGAAAAGAACTGGAAATTAATTTTGACTTTAACAAAGCCGATATTCGTCCCGATGCGGCAGTTATCCTGGATGAATTTGCCATCTTCCTGAAAGAAAATCCGCAGGTGATTGTAGAACTGAGCTCGCATACTGATGCAGTAGGAACAGATTATAACAATGAACTGCTTTCGCAGCGAAGGGCCGAATCCACGGTCGATTACTTGGTAGAAAAAGGCATAGAACCTGACCGTCTCAAAGCCAAGGGCTACGGCGAGCGTTTTCTCAAAATCCAGACACAGGAAGCCGAAGAACAAAACCGGCGCACTGAGTTTCGTGTCATTGGCATCAAACGGTAGATTTTTTGCCGGGAAATATTTTTTCGGGACAAAAGCGGAATTGCAAATCGCTTTTGTCCCGATTTTTTTTGAATACTTTGCCCTGCCTCGGCTCAATTTTCTAAATCCGGCGATTTTGTCAAAAATATGTCCGGGTAATTGGGGAAGAAAATAATGGATTTGCCGGTGAAATATTTTCCAAAAATTAGAAACAGGGTTCAAAAAAAGGAGTAAAAAAAAGAGTAACAATGGCAAGCATCTGATTATCAGCGTGTTTCAAAAAAGGAATAAAATTGGCACTGTGGCATTTGTAATTGATTCCAAATCTTACATCTACTAAACATCAAATAAAATGGAAAAGAAGAAAGGCCAATCCTACAAACTTGACACCCGGGAAATCAAAAATCAATTTGCCCGTCTCGAAGACGTAACGGCTGAGTTCAGCGACCGGGTTTTCAAACTAAAGCAAGAACAGGAAGCGTTTATTCGCTTTATGAAAAACAATAACCTCTTCCATTAATCTCATTTTCAGCGATCCAGATAGACCATCAGAATGGCGATGTCAGTAGGGCGCACCCCGCTGATGCGGGAGGCCTGGCCCAGCGTACTGGGTTTGATTTTATAAAATTTCTCAATGCTTTCTTTGGAAAGTGCCTTGATGTCTTCATAACAAAAGCCTTCGGGAATTCGGAAATGCTCCAATTCACTCAGCTTCTCAGCCATTTTTTGCTCCTTGTCGATATAATGTTCATATTTCACCAGGATTTCGGTCTGTTCGGCAACTTCCGGGTCATAATCGGCCAATAATTCCTGCACCAGCAAAAGTTTTTCTCTTAGATTTTCCAAGCCAATTTGCGGTCTTTTCAAAAGGTTCAGCAAAGAAACCGATTCGCGCACTGGGGCGGTATCAAGGGCCTCGAGGGCCTCATTGAGCACTTCGGGGCGGTATTTCCGGGTTTGCAAGAGTTGGAGCAAATCCTCCGTTTGGTGCTTTTTCTCTTCCACCCTACGCATTCGTGCCTCCGAAGCCAGCCCCATTTCGTAAGCCATGGGCGTCAGGCGCAGGTCGGCATTGTCCTGGCGCAGCAGAATGCGATACTCAGCCCTTGAGGTAAACATACGGTAAGGTTCTTCCGTGCCTTTGTGGATAAGGTCATCAATCAAGACCCCAATATACGCATCGGAGCGTTTGAGCACAAAAGGGGGCTTTTCCTGAAGTTTGAGGGCGGCATTCACCCCGGCCACCAGGCCCTGGCAAGCGGCTTCTTCATAGCCAGTAGTTCCATTAATTTGTCCGGCAAAATACAGGTTCTCGATGATTTTGGTCTCAAGGGTGAGCTGTAGTTGGGTAGGCGGAAAGTAGTCGTATTCAATGGCATAGCCGGGGCGAAACATTTTGGCATTTTCAAAACCGGGAATCTGGCGCAGGGCCTGGTATTGCACATCTTCGGGCAGAGAGGTAGAAAAGCCATTGACATACACCTCAATGGTATCCCAGCCTTCCGGTTCTACAAAAATCTGGTGGCGGTCGCGCTCAGCAAAGCGGTTAATTTTGTCCTCGATAGAGGGGCAATAGCGGGGCCCCAGGCCTTTGATGCGCCCCTGGAACATAGGCGATTTTTCAAAACCCGTTTGCAAAATTTCGTGTACTTCCGGATTGGTATAAGTGATATGGCAACTGCGCTGTTGGGTCAGGCGCGTGTATCTGTAAAAGAAAATTTTTCCGGCTTTTCGTCTCCGGGCTGTTCTTCCATTTTGGTATAGTCCAGGGAGCGGCCATCGATGCGGGGGGGGGTTCCGGTTTTCATTCTTCCGGCTTCAAAGCCCAGAACCACGAGTTGCTCGGTAATGCCCACTGAGGCCCGCTCGCCCGCTCTTCCGCCGCCATACTGTTTTTCGCCAATGTGGATAAGCCCATTCATAAACGTGCCACTGGTGAGCACTACGGCCCGGGCCGGAATTTCCAAGCCCATCGAGGTTTTAAGGCCCACAACCCGGTGATTTTCGATGCGCAGCCCCGTTACCATTTCCTGCCAAAAATCTATATTGGGGTGTCGCTCCAGGGCCAGGCGCCAGGCCTCAGCAAAGCGCATCCGGTCGCTCTGGCAGCGTGGGCTCCACATGGCCGCCCCTTTGGAGCGGTTCAGCATCCGAAACTGAATCATGGTTTGGTCGGAAATGATGCCGCTCATTCCGCCCAGGGCATCTATTTCGCGCACAATTTGCCCTTTGGCCACCCCGCCCATGGCCGGATTGCAAGACATCTGCCCGATTTTGGTCATGTCCATCGTTATCAAAAGCACCTTGGCCCCCATCTGCGCGGCGGCATGGGCCGCTTCGCATCCGGCGTGCCCCGCCCCCACCACTACCACATCATATTCTGGAAACATGCGTATTGCTAAATTATGAAGAAATTTGGTGCAAATGTAGCAAAAAAAGCGGTAAATCCGGCATAAACCCAGACCAACTCCGCCCCGCGTTTTTATATTAGTAATTTTATGCTACTACAATTGCGCTTGCAAGGTTTTTGGTGAATTTTGCTATGATTGTCTCCAGATGACTGTAAATTGGCAAATTGAAAAATGACAAAAGATAACGATAAAGCAAAAAACCCATTGAGTATATTCATCCATTCCGCCAGAAAATCTGATTCTAAAGAGAGTAAAGCTTCTTGCCTATCCCCGGGGCTACTGCTGTACGCGCTGCTGTGGCTGGGCGCGTGCTTATTGTGCCTGCCTGCCAAAGCCCAAAGCGATAGTTTGCGGCAAATCCTGCGCACGGCTCGCCACGACACGGTTCGTATTGATGCCTGGCTGGGTTTGGCTTCTCTGCACCAGGCCCAGGTGCCAGATTCCTTACTTTATTTTGCGGAGCAAGCTCTGAAACTAAGCCAAAAAATCAGTCATATAGACCGGGAAGCCTCGGCCCGGCATCTCTACGGGCAGGCCTTGCATTTTAAAGGGGAATTTCAGGAAGCCGAGAGCCACCTGAAAGCCGCCCTGCAATTGGCCCAAAAAGCTGGTAATCTTTCCATCCAGGGAAAAATCTGGTCCACCTGGGGCAATAATGCCTACCGTCTGGGAGATTTTAAAAAAGCTTTGCAGTATTTTCTACGCGCCTTGCGGGTTTTTGAAAAACTGGGCGATTTATCGAGCCAGGCCCGCCTCAACAATAATGTGGGTAGTATTCAGGAGCAGCAGGAGAATTACGAAAAGGCCCTTTTTCATTATTTTAAGGCCCTCGCCCTCAAGCAAAAAATCGGTGATAAACTCACCATCGGCTCCACCCAGGGCAATATTGCCAATGTCTATGCCATTCAGCAGCGATACGACTCTGCCATTTTCTATTATGAAACCGCCATCGCCAGCCACGAAAAAGTGGAAAACCTGCGCGGGCTGGCCAGTCAATATACCAATCTTGGCTACATGTTTTGGGAGCAAAAAAAATATTCCGAAGCCCTCCAAGCCTATAAAAAGTCCCTGGTTTATGATGAAAAACTGCAAAATCCGGAAGGCATTGCCGCCAACTGGCTCAACATTGCTTCGGTTTATCGCGAGACCCGGGATTTCGAAAAGGCACAGGAAGCCCACCAAAAAGCCCTCGCCATCTACCAAAAAAGCAAGATGCGCAACCAGCTTCAGATTGCCCTCAAAAGCCTGGCCCGGATTCAGGCCGATATGGGCCATTTTGACCAAGCCTACCAAACCCTGCTCGACCAGCAAGCCTTGAAAGACTCTCTCTTCAGCGAAGAAAAAAGCCTTCAGATGGCCGAGATGCAAACCCGCTACGAAACCGAGAAAAAAGAGCAGGAAAATCAACTGTTGCGAGCCCGAAACGAAAGCCAGCTTCGCGGATTGGTCGCCCTGGGGGCTTTGCTGGCCCTGGTGCTGGGGATAGGCCTGTCAATATTGCGCATCAAGCAACTCCAATTTCGCAACGCACAAGCCCAAATACGCCAGCGCGAGCAGGAAGCCATCCTGCTGGCCGAAAGCCTGATGGAAAAAGACCACCTCGTGGACGAAATCCAGTTTCAGTTGCAGCACCTGCGGGAGGCCCGCCAAGAAGATAAAATCAACCAAATTGAGCAATTGCTCAATGCCCGGATTTCTACCGAAAATGACTGGCTTCGGTTCCGTCAATTATTTGAGAGCATTTATCCCAATTTTTTTGTCAAGCTTCATCACCAATTTCCCCAGCTATCGCCCAATGAAATAAAAATTTGCGCCATCGAGAAACTGGGCATCAAAGACAGTGAAGCCGGCGATTTGCTGGGGGTCAACCCCGAAACCGTAAAAAAAGGACGCTATCGCCTTCGCAAAAACCTGAACGAAGCGGACAAAGAAGCCTTGCAAAGTTTTATCCGCAATTATTCGGATTCTTAGCAAGAAACACCTCATAACCAGGTGTTTGTGATTTGTCCACCTTTTGTCCACCCGGATTTTTTTTGTGGTCTGGCGGATAAGTATTCAATTTGAAAAAAAATTTACCACTTAAATTTTTCTGAAAATGAAAAAACAAAATTTCCCTTTCTTTAAAATGTTGGGCTTTTGCACAATGTTATTTGTTTCGGCTTGTGGCGGCGGTGAGCAAGCCACGGAGCAAAGCGACAGTACCCAGGCCGACACTGCCCAGGCCGAAGCCGAGGAACCTACTGAAGCCCCCGCTGAAGATGTCAAAAAAGGCTATGTCCAATACGAGATGGCTGGCTACAAAGCCCGAGGCGAAGCTTTTGAAACCGACGAGAAAAACATCACGATTGCGTATGTAGCCGAGGCCAGCGACAGCCCGGTGCGGGACATTGAAATCTCGGCCAGTAAGCTCAACGATGCCAGCTACCTCGAAACGGGAGAAGCCTATCAGGAATATTACAAAAACATGGCGGCCAATGACAAGGCCACCATCACCAGCGAAGAAAAAGAAGGCAAGCTAGTGCATTATTACACCTTTGAAGACAAAATGATGGGCAAGGCTATAAGGCCGAATTTTTAGGCAAAGACAATTATGCTTTACGCCTGAGCATCACAGAAAAATCAAAAGGAAAACTGGGTGAATTTGGCCCGCTCAAGGCCGAACTAGATAAATTTGTGGCCGAAGCCTTGAAAAAATAAAGGCTGCTTCCTTTTAAGTCTATGCCTAAAATTAGTTTATATTAAAACCTGACAGGTTTTTTTTACAAAAATCTGATAATCAGTATATTAAACCTGTCAGGTTTCTATCAAATAATTAATTGCAGGTACTTAATAGATTTACCCTAATCTCGTGGCCATTCGCCTCGAGCTTTTTTTTTGAAAATACCCCTGTACGTAGCATTACCCTTTGCAACCCCACACCCTTACACTTGTCTTTTTTACAAACCAACTGCAAAAATGAAAAAGATAGTGATTGCTTTGCTGGGCGTCGGTGTGCTTTTTTCAATCGGGTGGTTCATCATTTTTCCAAATTCCCATCCATTAAGCTCCTCCGCACTTACTCCTTCCCCCCCTAAAACACGAGTGGTTTGCCTTCAGCCTTTTGCCGACTTGGATACGGCCACCCTTGAAGAAGTCAAAAATGCCATTCAACAATACTATGGATTTGAGGTAAGAAGTTTGCCTGCTATTCCTCTGCCCGACCAGGCCCGTACCACTAATATTGCCGGGCTGAAGCTTTACAATCCTTCTCCCGAGCGTTATCGTGCCGATTCTTTGCTCCGGTATTTAAAAAGGAAGAAGCCGGAAATATGCCACAATTGTATAGGCCTCACCACCAAAGATATTTCCAGCACCAAAAAACTAAATGGCAAAATCAAAGAACCCGCCTGGATGTACACCGACTGGGGGATTTTCGGATTAGGGTTTCAGCCCGGCCCCACTGCCGTGCTTTCTACCTACCGCTTGGCGCGCGACACTCGCGATTTGGTCAAAATAAAGGCGCGGCTTCGTAAAATTGCGATGCACGAACTAGGTCATAACCTCGGGCTTCCCCATTGCCCAAATCCCACTTGTTTTATGCGTGATGCCCTTGAAAGCATTCTGACGATAGATGCTGCGCCCGAAGCCCTCTGTGAAAATTGCCGGAATGCCATCCCTGATGCCTGGTTTGCCAAAAATTAACGCTAAAAGAACGGATATTTGGCGGAATAACGATTAAATCCTTATCTTGGGCAAATTAAATACAGGCGGGGTTTGTTATTTCCCAATTAATCATTCAAAAAATATGGGCGCGCAAGGGGTTCGTTTGGCATCTTCACAGCAGGAGCTTAATCAATTTACCCGCTATCTTTTGCGGGATATTCAGGCACTGGAAAAAATGCTGGCGGATGACTGGTTTGAAAATACCGATATGCATATCGGTGCTGAGCAAGAAATTTGCCTTATTGATGAAAATAACAAACCCGCTCCGGCCAATATGGCCATCTTGGAACGCCTCAACCATCCCAATTTCACGACTGAGCTGGCGCGTTTTAACCTGGAAGCCAACCTTGACCCCCTGCCCTTTCGGGACGATTGTTTTTCCAGTTTAGAATCTCAGATTAATATGCTATTGGCCCTGCTCAAAGATGTGGCCCGGGAATTTGATGTCAAGATATTGCTTACGGGTATCTTGCCCACCATTCGTCGTTTTGATATTGGCAAAGAAAACCTTACCCCGCTCAACCGCTACTATGCCCTGATAGAAGCCATTACACGGCTGCGTGGCGAGGTCTATGAACTCAAAATAGAAGGCTTGGATGAACTCAACATTAAGCAGGAGTCGGCTTTGATTGAAGCCTGCAATACCAGTTTTCAGGTACATCTACAAGTAAGTCCGCACGAATTTGTGGATAAATATAACATTGCCCAAATCATTGCGGCCCCCGTATTGGCCATTAGCAGCAATGCGCCGCTCCTATTTGGCAAACGCCTCTGGAACGAAACCCGCATTGCACTATTCCAGCAATCGGTTGATACCCGTGCCACCGGCGACCATTTGCGCTACACCAGCCCCCGCGTAACCTTTGGCAATGGCTGGCTCAAAGACTCGATTCTGGATTTGTATAAAGAAGACATTATGCGTTTTCGGGTCTTGCTCACCACGGATGTGGAAGAGGATGTGATGGCTTGCTTGCAAAATGGACAAACGCCCAAATTACGGGCTTTAAACATTCACAATTCCACTGTTTATCGCTGGAACCGGCCCTGCTATGGCGTGAGCCCAAATGGCAAGCCCCATCTTCGGATTGAAAATCGTATCTTGCCCGCTGGCCCTACGGTGCCCGATGAAATAGCCAATGCGGCTTTTTGGATTGGCCTGATGAATGGCTTTGCCGAAGTCTATCCCAAAATCACCAAAACTTTTGATTTTGACGATGCCAAATCCAACTTTATCCGGGCGGCCAGGGTGGGACTGAGTGCCAAATTCGTTTGGGAAAAAGGCAAGGTGGTGAGTGATACTGAACTGATTCAAAAAGAACTCCTGCCTATTGCCCGTATGGGCCTCCAGAAAGCTCAAATCCTGCCCAAAGACATTGACCGCTACCTGGGCATCATTGAAGAACGCTCCAAAACGGGCCTCAATGGCTCCAAATGGCTGCTCAACTCTTACGCCAAACTGCTCAAAGAAGGAACCCGTGAGGAGGCCATCAATGGGCTGGTAGGCAGTATGTTGCTCAATCAGGAACGCGGTGAACCCGTGCATCTCTGGCGAATGGCCGATATGCAGGATATTAGCAACTGGGAGCCCTATTCGCTCTTGGTGGAAGAATTTATGACCACCGATATCTTTACGGTCAATGTAGATGAAATTCCCGAATTTGCCGCTGATATGATGGATTGGCAAAACATCCGATACATCCCTATTGAGAACAACCAGGGTGAGCTGGTAGGCTTGGTTACGGCACGCCAACTCCTGCGCTACTTCAGCAATAATCATAAAAACGGGGCCCAGGATGGTCTCACCATTACAGACCTGATGATACCTGAGCCTATCACAGTGGGGCCGGAGGCGACCGTGATTGAAGCCATGGACATTATGAATCGCCACAAGATTAGCTGCCTGCCCGTCGTTACCAAAAAGAAATTGGTCGGAATTATCACGGAAGGCAACTTTTTGGATATTAGTTCGAGTTTATTCAGAAGACTGGCCGCCAAAAAGAAAAAAGATCTGCCCAAAAACACCCCCAAAGACCGCATCCGCTAACCAAAAAATGACCTTATGGAGAGAATCATTGGAAAATATGGCCCCCCCCAATCAGATTTACTCATCTTTTGCCTGGCGGGTATGCATGGCAACGAACCCGCTGGGGTACGGGCCTTAGAAGAAGTATTTGCGCATCTTTATCAGTATCGCCCGCCTGTAAAAGGCCGTTTTATTGGCTTACGGGGCAATATTCCCGCCCTGGCCACGCACAAGCGCTTTCTGCACGAAGATTTTAACCGAATCTGGACAGAAGGCAATATTCGCATTGCCCGCGAAGGCCACGCCCACAGCCCTGAAATGAAGGAACTCAAAGCCGTTTTTGAAGAAATGGATGCTTTTATGGGCCATCCTTACTCTCAAAGAATTTTCCTGGATTTGCACACTACCTCGGGCGATAATGGCACTTTCATCGTGGCCGTAGATTATCCTCACTCCCGCAATTTGCTGGATAAATTTCCGGTACCCCTGATTCTGGGACTGGAGGAAAAGCTGGAAGGCACGGCCATTACTTATTTTCGTCGCCAGGGTTTTATTTCTTTTGCCCTCGAGGGGGGCTTGCACCAAGACCCGCAATCTACCCCTGTGCTGGCCTGGGGAATCTGGACGGTTCTACTGGAAAGTGGTTTTTTATCGCCTGTCTATATGCCTGACCTGAGCGAAACCCGCCTGCATTTGCGACATAAATTTGCCAATCTCCCCCAGCTCCTTTCCTTAGATTATCTGCACCGGGTGCGTCCTGGCGATAGCTTTGTAATGCGCCCCGGATTTAAAAATTTTGACAAAATACACGAAGGCCAACACCTGGCCGATGACCGCCACGGGCCGGTTTTAGCCCCCAGCGCAGGTTTCTTGCTCATGCCGCTTTATCAAAAAGAAGGTGATGACGGCTTTTTTCTGGTCAGCCCCCCTCCGCATTAGCCCTTTGGATTTGTGCAGTAAGCGATTTTGCAATTTTTATTACAAAAAAAACTATTTTTGTAGATGATTTTTGCCTTATTCATCATCTGAGCCTGCCCATGCACCGTGATTACCCCCTTACTTTGCTGGCCATTGAATCTTCGTGCGACGAAACGGCCGCCGCCGTACTTCAAGATGGGCTTATAAAAGCCAATGTCATTGCCAATCAATCTGTGCATGAGGCTTATGGGGGCATTGTGCCCGAACTGGCCTCTCGCGCGCATCAAAAAAACATTGTGCCAGTCGTGCAACAGGCCCTTCAACAGGCTGGCCTGGACAAAGCCGATTTACAAGCCATTGCTTTTACACAGGGGCCGGGCTTATTAGGCTCCTTGCTGGTAGGCAGCTCTTTTGCCAAAAGCCTGGCGATGGCCTTGCAAGTACCCCTCATTGCGGTCAACCACATGCAGGCCCATATCTTGGCCCACTTTATTGAGCCGCCCTTTCCAGCTTTTCCCTTTCTTTGCCTGACGGTGAGCGGGGGGCACACGCAATTGGTGCTGGTAAATGACTACTTGGATATGAAAATTCTGGGCCAAACCCGTGATGATGCTGTGGGGGAAGCTTTTGACAAATCGGCCAAGATGCTGGGCCTGCCTTATCCAGGTGGCCCGCTCATTGACCGTTACGCCCAGCAAGGCCAAAGCGAAGCTTTTCGTTTTCCGGCTACCGACCTCCCCGGGCTGGATTTCTCATTTAGTGGTATCAAAACTGCCTTGCTTTATTTTTTGAAGGCCCAAGAGGCCCAAAACCCGGCTTTTATTCAGGAAAACCTGGCTGACCTCTGCGCCAGTGTGCAGCATACCCTGGTGCAAATGTTGCTCAAAAAGCTTCAGCAGGCAAGCCAGCAGACGGACATTCGGGAAATTGCGATTGCGGGTGGAGTTTCGGCCAATGCTGGCCTGAGGGCGCAACTCCTGGTAAAGGGGCAGGAACTGGGCTGGCAGGTGTATTTGCCAAAGTTTGAATACTGCACCGACAATGCGGCCATGATTGCCATGAGTGCCTATTTACAATATCAGCACCAGGATTTTGCCGATTGGGGCATTAGTGCCGCCCCTCGTCTAAAATTTTGACCTTGGTACAAAGGGCTTTACTTTGATTTAGCAAATTTTTGCTATTTTTACTAACTGTGAGTACTTTAAGCATATTTAAAATAGATTAATTGATTTCATTTTATGAAAAACGGTCGGAAAATAGCAGGGTTCTGGTTCCTGATTTGGATGCTTTGGGCAAATCAAAGCACTTTTGCGCAATTGGTCATTGACCAGAACACAAGTGCGGCCCAAATCCTGGAACAATTGGTGGGTTCTGGGGTGAGCATCACCAATATTCAAATCAATTGCCCCAGCGACCGGGACAATGGCCTCAGTTTTGGGCGTTTTGTCAACAATGATGTAAATCTCCCTCTTGACAGTGGCATTGTGCTTAGTACGGGCCGGGTGGCCACTATTCCAGGCTTCCAAAGCAACTTTATTGTAGTAAGCCACGAGTGGACAGGGACACAGGGAGATGCAGACTTGCAAGCCCTGGCTGGAATTGCGATTGAAGATGCCTGCGTGATTAGCTTTGATATTAATCCGGTAGGCAATCAACTCTTATTTAACTACACTTTTGCCTCCGAAGAATATCCTGACTTTACTCCCTGCAACCAACAAAATTTTAATGACGCTTTTGCTTTTTTCATCAGCGGCCCCCAGCCGGGGGGGGGGAATTACAACAAGCGTAATATTGCCCTTATTCCGGGCACAAACCAGCCCGTCTCTATTAATACGGTCAATGCTTGCACCAATACCCAGTATTACCAAAGCAATCTTGGGGGGCAAACCTTGAGCTACAATGCCTATACCCGCAACCTGGTGGCCCAGGTAGAGGTGGTTCCCTGTCAGAATTACACGCTGTTTCTTAAAATTGGCGATGGCGGCGATGAATCCTTTGACTCGGCCGTTTTTATTGAACAAATCAACAGCTTTGTTCCTACCCTCACTGCCCCTGAGCTAACTCTTGTGGAAGACTGCAATCAGGCCGACATTCAACTGAGCCGCCCACAAAGCAGCCGGGCCGAAAGCTTTTTGCTGGACATTGAAGGGGATTTAGTGATTAATGAGGATTTCACGATGGCTGTTGATGGGCAGATTATAAATGCCCTTCCCTTTACCGTCAATTTTGCCATTGGCCAAACTTTGAAAATATTGTAATTATTCCCCTCGAGGATAACCTGCCCGAAGGCCTCCAAGCTTTTACATTACAACTCCTCACCATTTGTAGCGGGCAAGTGGTGGATAGCCTTGCCTATGAAATTTTTGACAAGGACGCCATCGTGCCAGTACCTGCTTACCCGGGAGACCAGGTGTATCGCTGCGAACCAGGACAGGTGATTGAACTGGCAGCCCGCCTGGCAGATAGCTACCAGTGGACTGGCCTCAATGGGGCAGATTTTACCTGCCTAGACCCCGATTGCCGCACGATTCGGGTCAATACCCTCACTGAGAGCCAATACCGGGCGGATATCACCATTGGCATTTGCACTTTCAGCCAAACCCTGACCGTCTTTCCCAGTTACCTGAGCAACTCTGGCGATGCCAGTATCTGTGTGGGTGAATCCATTGAAATTTCGGCCAGCGGCCGGGGAACTTATTCCTGGTCGCCGGCTACGGGATTGAGCTGTACTGACTGCCCCAACCCAGTAGCATCGCCCACTACTACCACTACTTATACGGTACTGGGAGAACAGGGGGACTGCCGCAGCAGCACTAGTCTGACCGTGGAGGTTATCCAGGAAGTAGGCCCGCAAATCATAGGCCTCAATGCCGGATACTGTGTGGATGCCCTTCCCGTAAATCTGAGTGCAAACCCCTCCGGGGGTACTTTCCGAATAGAGGGCAATGGCATTAGCCTGGAAAATGCGACCATCTTTAATCCGGCTGCATTCCTGCCCGGCAATTATCAGATAATTTATCGACTGGGCACCGGAGGCAATTGTACCGAATCTTCTACCCAAACGGTGCAGGTGTACGCCTTGCCCAATGTTCCTGTATTTTCGGGCCTGGCAGCAGAATATTGTATTGATACCCCTCCATTTAGCTTAACAGCCACGCCCAGCACGGCGGCCAGCTTTTTTAGCATCAATGGGCAAACCCAAAGCCAGTTTAACCCGGCGGCCTTGGGCCTGGGCGTGCAAGAAGTAAGTTATACTTATATAGATGCCAATGCTTGCCAGCGCGTAGCTACACAGGCTGTATTGATAAAAGACATCCCCCAGCTTAGTTTTGTGGGATTAGCGGGCCAGTATTGCGTATCCGAAAACCAGGTGGAGGCCTTTGTCCAAATCCGCGAGCCGGGGCAAGCTCCTTTTGTGATAAAAGTAGATGAATTTAGTCCGGCACAATTAGGTGCTGGGGCCAGCTATACGGTTCGTTATACCCACCAAGCTGCTAATGGCTGTATAGCGCAAATTGAGCAAAGCATCCCCATTTTGCCCCTTCCTACGCTGGCTTTTGTGGACCTGAACCCGCAGTATTGTGAGGCTGCTTTGCCCCTTCCCCTACAGGCCACACCGTCCGGGGGCGTTTTCAGAATCAACGGGCAGGTGAGTACGGTTTTTGACCCGACGCTCTTTTTGCCCGGCCAAACGCCCGAAATCACTTATACCTTTGCCGATGCCCAGGGCTGTGTCAATCAAATCAGCCAAACTATCCTGATTACTGCTTCCGGGGCCGAGGCTTCCGAACCCGAAGTGTTTAATTTACAAATATGCCCGGATGATTTTTTTGGATATGCATTAGA
>JAAUUB010000231.1 GCA_012031215.1 Microscillaceae bacterium
TCTCTTCAATAATCTCGGCCAGTAAAGCCAGCGAAGGGGAGTAGCGGTTGAGCTTGAACACCCGTAGCAAACGCACTAGCCGCAAGGCCCGGAGCGCCCGTAAATCCACCCGAATAAAGAATGGCAGATAAAAAGGTAAAATGGATAACAAATCTACCAGCCCCATAAACGAAAAAACATACCGCAACCTGGCCCAAAAACGATTATGACGGGGATATCGCAAAGGAGCGGTCCAGCAGTGGAGCAAATATTCTAATGAAAAAATCGCAACAGAAAATACCTCGAAATAAAAGAAAAAGCCAGACCAGGAGTTCAGTTCTTCAAAAGATTCAAATATGATAAAGACCAGGTTGAACATAATGAGCCAGACCAAGGCTTGGTCCATCCAGGCCCCCAGCCCTTCTTTGTCTTGGGAGGGGGCTATCAAGTGATAGACGCGCGCCTGTCCGCGATGATAATTTGCTTTCCAAAGTTTTAGATTTCCCATACACTTTCATTGGGTAGTTTTAAAAGAAACGAAGCCCCTAAAAAATTGCCTGGCCCTTATCCGGCCAAAGTTTGTGGCCTGTCCGTTTAGCAACCATCTTAAAAACGCTTGCTTTCAGGAACATTTTTATATTTTTGGTTAATTTAATAAAAAGGAATGTAGATAAGTGCCTTGCTTTTTTGGCAAGCCTTTTTTGCAATCAGATGAATACATTTCATTTTATGGCTTTATCATCCAAAATGGCGCATAATAAGCAAGTAAGCATCGCTCGGGCCCAAGCTCAAGACCTAGCGGCCCTGGCAACACTAAGTTATGAGGCTTTTGCGGCGGCGTATGAGGCCCGAGTGCCCCCTGCCGAAGAAGCCGATTTTCTCCTTCATCTTCAGACCGCATTTACCCTGGCCCAGACCGAGGCAGAGTGGCAAGAGCCGAATACCACTTTTTTGCTTGCCCGCCAAACTGGCCCGGGCTTCGGGGGCTATGCTAAATGCATTTATCCGGCATCGCTCCCGGACTTGCCCGGTCTTCAACTGCTGCATTTAGACCGGCTCTATGTGCATCCGGCCTGTCTTCGCCAGGGAATCGGCACGGCACTGATGCAGGCTGTTTTTGAAATGGCGCAAAGCCAGCAATGCGATGGCCTCTGGCTTTGTGTGTGGGTCATCAATCAGGAAGCCAAGCGATTTTACGAGCGGCTGGGTTTTGTCCAAAAAGGGTATTTTGATTTTAAAATGGGCCAAAGCCACTACCAAGACTACCGGATGATAAAAGAATTTAGGGAAGTGCGGTAATTTTCAGGTCTAATTATAGTTTTTATTAGATATAAGGGGTTCAGTGCTCAAAAGATTGTAAATCAAATAAATTTCTTGTGAGTTCCGCCTGGCCCGGTCCCAAATCGTATAGACCATAATGAGCAATCAAAAAGTACGTGATTATTTTAAAAACCTGTATCTGGTAGCGGCAGCAGACTTTAAGCTGGCTGCCGAAGAAACTTCTTTCCTCGTACAGGTGGCCCAGCAAATGGGACTTGGCCCCCTCGAGGCCTCCGAGATTATGCGCCAACCTTCTAGCCCGCTGACCGTGCCTGTTTCGGAATCGGAAAAAATGGCCCAATTGGAAGATATTGTTGTGATGATGATGGTGGATCGCAAAATCCACGAAAAAGAATATCAGCTATGCCTGCGCTTTGCCGAAGCCATCGGCAAGGACAAAGCCACGCTTGACTATCTTATCATCAAAATAATTCGGGGCAAATAATAGCTTTATCAACTTAATCATTTAAATAATTCAGTATTTTTGAGGAGAAAGCTGGTTTTATAGATATAAATTACTGCTAAACAATTCATATAGAAACATTATGGCCAACGGACATCAAAATTACATTCAAAAGCAGAAAAACCTAGCCTATTTTCGGAATCTGTATGCGTTGGCTTTTGCCGACAATCACCTTGCCCCCGAAGAACTGCAATTTCTGCATCAAATCGCACACAAACTCAACATCAGCCCCAAGGAGTTTTCCTCTATCTTGGGGCAGAGTTCGGGTATTTCGCTCCAGATTCCTTCTTCTAAATCGGAAAGGCTCAGCCAACTCGAGGACCTTATCCTGATGATGATGATAGACCAGGAAGTCCACGAAAAAGAATATGCCTTGTGCCTTGAGTTTGCCGAGAAGCTCGGCTTCAATAAATTAATTTTGGAAGGTATTATCACCCGACTTACCGAGGGGCATTCGTAAAAAGGCTTAGCCCGGGTTTGATTCCTCGGTTATTTCTTGGCAAAGCTCTACCAATACCCCGCCCGTGCTTTTGGGGTGCAAAAAAACCACTCGTTTATTGTCGGCGCCGCGCTTGGGTGTTTCATTCAAAATCACGAAGCCTTCCGCTTTGAGTCTTTGCATTTCGGCTTCCAGATTGGCCACTTCAAAAGCAATGTGATGAATGCCTTCCCCTTTTTTTTCTACAAACTTTGTAATGGCACTTTCGGGGGTAGTGCCTTCGAGTAGTTCAATTTTGGTGTCGCCGACTTTAAAAAAGGAGGTTTCCACGCCCTCAGAGGCCACTGTTTCGGCTTTGTAAGGCGCTTGGCCCAGTAACTGGGCAAAAAGTGGGTTGGCCTGGGCCAGGCTGCGTACCGCAATCCCGATGTGTTCTACTTTGAGCATACAAGCAAAGATGTTTTGTGAAACCATTGAGAAACTTTTTAAAAGTAGGGATAGTTTTTGTCTTGATAAAGTGCCCGCAAAACTTTTTATACTAAATTGTTTTCCCTTTAAATCAAGAAGATAATGATTCAAGTTACTGAACGCGCCAAAGATAAAATCAACGAACTAAGGCAGAAAGATGGAATTCACCTGGCCCACCACATTCGGGTAGCGGTCAAAGGAGGGGGCTGCTCCGGACTGATGTATGACCTTGAGTTTGATGCCCAGGTCCATCCCAGCGACGAAGTGTTTGAAGACCGCGAAATCAAAATCCTGGTAGATAAGAAAAGCCTGCTCTATTTGCTGGGCACGACCCTGGATTTTACAGATGGACTGAATGGCAAAGGGTTTCAGTTTGTCAATCCCAATGCCTCGCGCACCTGTGGCTGCGGCGAAAGTTTTGCCGTTTAAGAAAATGAAGAGTTTTTCTGTATTTTTATAAGAGCCATTCCCAGACCGGGAGGCTCTTTTTGATTTTCGCCCTTCAAGCACCTCATTTCTGCCATCCGCTTTCTGGAACTGGGGGGGCTACGTTGCGTCTATTTCTTTGGCAATCTGCACCCGCAGCGAAAACAAAGAATGACTTGCATCTACCGGGTGGTGCTCCAGCTGCAAAGGAAAGCGGGAGGTCAAAGCCACTTGGATTAGTCCAATACCAGCTCCCCGGCTACGAGCTTTTGGGGGAGATTTTCTTTGCTCTCTTTTGTATAGGCGCAAGGCTTCTCGGTCTAGGGTATTGATATACTGACATTTGGCGATGATTTCATCCAGGTAGCAGGTCTCCATCAGGTTGCCGAAGAAAAAATAATAGGCCTCTGGGCTTTGGGTCAGCAGGATAGTCCCCACACTGTCAAGGCGATTATTCAAGTGGATTTTTTCAGCGGAATAGTAATGTATATTTTGGGCCAACTCCATATACACTGCAAAAAGCTGACGGCGAACCCTTTGGTTTTCGGCAAAACGGCTTCGGATATCCCGGCTGATTTCCTTCAATATCCCATCCGTTACCGGCCCCCGGTAGCAAAGTAATACCTCAGGGCGCTGAGTCATTTTATAGTATTCAAAAACGCTGAGCGAGTTGGCCATTTTAAAACCCACATCGAGGGTGTTTTGACAAAATATACGAAAAAAAAACGGCCTTGCTTCCTTTTTTACAAAAACCGTTTTTTCGAAAGCCAGGATTCTTTGCCTAAAAGCGCGGAATGTTTTCTTCCAGGTCTTTTAAGTTTTCTACATCCACATTTTTCTGATAGGCATCAATCAAAGTTTGGTAGCGGCGGTTAAGGTCGGCTATTTTCAAGGTGATTTTTTCGGGGGCATCACTCAGGGTGGTGGCATTTTCCAGAATCGCCAAAATGTTTTTGTGATAGCTGGAAAGGGTGGTAAGGTACTCGTTGTAGAGTTTTTCAACCTCCTCATTGATAAAAGCTGCTTTGCTCCGGTTGACCACCGGAAAGACAAAGCGCTTGTAAAGGGCGGAGAAATTATTGTTGTTTTGGGCTTCGGCTCGGCGAATATACTCACTTACCCGGGCATAGTTATAAAATTCTTTGACCAGTCGGTTCATATCATACTCTTTGGCGGGGGCGAGTTCTGCCTCGGTATAAACATCGGTAACGCTTTGGCGCACAAAATTGGCACTAAGCTTTCGCACCGATTCTGATTTGAGCTTGAGATTGGCCAGGTTAAAATCCAGGTCGCGGCTGGCTTTGGCCAGGGCTTCGTAGTGGGCCACGTATTTTTGCAGCTCTTTGGAGAAATCGCGCAAGGCCGCCGCATTGATTTCTTCTTGGGAAACCGCAAAGCTATTGACCACATTGAAGACCGAAGAAATGGAGCTGACCGCCGGGACGGTAGAAAAAGTAGAGAACACGGCTTTAGTGATGGGATTGTTGACTATAGGGCTGATGATGGGGTTGTTCAGGATACCCGAAATCACGCCTCGGAGCTTATCGCCAAACTTTTTGGCAAACTTGCCATTGATGATTTTTTCATCCACAATTTTCAGCACTGCCTTGTCCAGGCTGAAGCCCAAATCCGTATTTGTCGGATTATTGAGCTCAAAAATGGAGTTGGAATAGTCAAGCGAAGAAACTGAAAACTCAAGCGCATTGAGCGAAATATTGACCGCATCCATAAAACTGGCAGTGGCCATTATACTGAGGCGGTTTCGTTCATAAAGTACCTGGTCTGAGCGAAGGTCTTCGTTAGTGATGCGTTGCAATTGTTCGGCATTGCCCCGCGATTGATTTTCCAAGAGGCGATACTTATCCTCAATGTTTTTGAGTGAAGAATTGACCCGGGACTCTACGCCCTCGGCCATCTGCTCCAGCCGGAAATAACGCTCATAGAGATTGGCCAGCGAGTCCGAAAGTACCCGAACTCTGGCCGAGTCAGTTTGGGCACGGAGGGAAGCCCAGGGCAGGGCTAGGATAGTCAAGCCTATCCATAAGAAGGTAATTCGCTTCATAATCGGTGATTTATAGATTCTACTGCCCTAAAATACTCAATCAAATGGGGAACCCAAATAAGGGGAAAGTTTTTCCATTACGTTGCCAAAATTGTTCAGGATTTGGGCTTCAGAAGCAAAGGCATGAGTACTTTCCAAACGTTTTGAGCCACCCGCCGCTGGCCCAGGGCTGTGGGGTGAATGCCGTCGGCTTGGTTAAGGGCGGCTTCCCCCGCCACCCCTTCCAGCAAAAAGCGTAAAAAAGCCGTTTTTTCGGCCTCGGCCACCCGGGCAAATACCGCCCGAAATGCCTCTGTATAGGCGCGGCCCATGTTAGGGGGGGCTTCCATGCCCGTGAGAAGTATTGGGGCTTGGGGATACTTTTTTTTCACTTTTTGAATGATAAGGCGTAGGTTTTTCTCCGTTTCTTCGGGAGCCAGCCCGCGCAAACCATCATTGCCTCCCAGCTCAAGTACAAACACGGCCACCGGTTGCTTCAAAATCCAGTCGATCCGGGCCACTCCCCCAGCAGTGGTTTCGCCACTCAAGCCAGCATTCACGGCTTGGTAGCTGTAACCCAGCGAATCTATCCATTGCTGAATGAGGGCCGGGAAAGCCTCCTCTGGGTCTAGCCCATATCCAGCCGTGAGGCTATTGCCGAAAAACACAATATTAGCCGGGGCCTGTTTGGCCGAGGCCGTGCCTGCCGAGGCATCCTGGGCGGCTGCTTTCTCTGCATTGGTCGTATTAGAATCCTGACAGGCCCAAAGCAAAAAGCTGATGCCGAATAAAAGGGAATAAAAATAAAATAACCAACCTTGCATTACTTTCCTGATTTGTGTTTTAGAGTGAAATGAGGCATATTCCAAAAGCCTTTTTGGTTAATCTTCTAAGACATTGGCCATAAAAGTGCTCTTGCTGAAGAGCCATAAAAGCCAAAAAATTAAGGCCCAGCGCAAATATACCGGATAATAATCTTCGGTAACCTGAAAGCGGGTTTCGGTGATTTCCGTTTTTTCCAATTGGTTGATGCGCTCAAATATCTGAGCCAGGGCCTGATTATCCGAAGCCCGGAAAAACAAGCCTTCGGAAGCCGCAGCAATCTGGCGCATGGTTTTTTCATCAATCGTATTTTCTACGTATTTCTTTCCCCCAAAAAGTTTGGTAGGCATAGGCACGGTCCCCTCCTGACCTACCAGGATGGCATAAATCTTAATGCCATAATAGGCCGCAAGCTGGGCGGCCGTTAGGGGGTCAAGGCTCCCAGCACTGTTGTCGCCATCACTAATCATGACCATTACTTTTGATACGGCCTTGCTATCGCGCAGGCGATTGGTGGCTACCCCCAGGGCATCGCCAATGGCAGTCCCACTTTCAGGAATCATGTATGGATTGAGGGATTGCAGATAGGTCTCCAGCATGGCATAGTCGGTGGTGAGGGGGGCCAGTGAATAAGCTTTGCCTGCAAAAAGCACCAAGCCAATCCGGTCGTATTGGCGGCCTCGGATAAAATCTACGCCGATCTTTTTGGCCGCTTCCAGTCGGTTGGGGCTAAAATCTTCGATGCGCATAGATTCTGAGATGTCAAAAATGAGCACAATGTCTATGCCTTCGGAGCTTTGTTCTATCCTTTGATTACTCATTTGAGGGCGGGCCAGGGCCGTGATGACCATAAAAGTCGCCAGAAAAAATAGCGCATCCGGCACAAACCGCAAAAAAATTGGCCCTGGTAGGAGGTGGCAAATGCTTTTGTGAGGAAA
>JAAUUB010000232.1 GCA_012031215.1 Microscillaceae bacterium
CGCAAAAATTTTTGTAATCTTGGATGCACAATACAAAACTGTATCAGTTACTAAGAAGAAATTTTTTTATTTGTGAAAATTTTGTTAAATTGGTTTTACAGCAAATAAAAAGTTTTTTTTCAGAAAACTAAAACAATTATCGTGTATTTTTGCCTTTACATAGTACAACACTAAACGTTTATTTTACCAATGGTCATTATCATTTTCTTTATCGTTCACTGGTACCTTTCGCTGTTTTCACAAACCTTCTTCCTGCATCGGTACGCTGCCCATCGGATGTTTACAATGTCTAAATTTTGGGAAAGATTCTTTTACATCTTCACCTTTATCACTCAGGGTTCTTCTTATTTAAGCCCCTATGCCTACGGGATTTTGCACCGGCTTCACCACGCCCACGCCGATACCAAAGATGACCCTCATTCGCCTCGCCACGACCACAATCTTTTCTCAATGATGTGGCGCACCAAAAATGTGTATTCAGACATTTTGGCCAACCGAATGGATATTGATGAAAAATACAAGAAAGACCTCCCCCAGTGGCATGCCGTAGATAGTCTTGCCGACCGCTGGTGGGTGCGTATTATGTGGGGGACAGTTTATTTTGCCGTTTACTGGTTTTTTGCCGATATGTGGTGGTTGTGGATTTTCTATCCGATGCAAATCGTGATGGGGCCATTGCACGGAGCCATTATCAACTGGTTTGCGCACAAATATGGTTACATCAATTTCAAAACCGAAGACACGGCCAAAAATTTACTTCCTATTGATTTTCTAATGATGGGTGAATCTTATCACAATAATCACCATAAATTTGGAAGTCGTCCTAATTTTGGTTATCGCTGGTTTGAAATTGATCCAGTATATCCTATAATCTTGGGTCTAAATGCATTGGGCATTATTCGGTTACGTCGGCGCAAGGCTCAACTTGCTTAAAAAAACAGTGTTTAGTAAAATATTGAAAAGCCCTCAGAAATCTTAAAAAGGTTTTTGAAGGCTTTTTTTATTTCTTAGGCTGGTTTTTTTTCCCGGGCTTTGCGATAGAGCCGTATGGCTACCATCAACACCATCGCAAAAACAAACAATCCCAATACACCCCAAATCCAGTTGAGCGCATTTTGCAATTCTACAATGAAAACAATGGCCACCAAAAACAAAGTGGCCACCTCATTCCATATTCTGAGTTGGAAAGAGTTGAATCGGAAATGGCTTTGGCGCAGTTCCAACACAATTTTTTGACAATAGAAATGGTATAATAATAATCCAGCTACCATGCTAATTTTGACCCACATCCAGGTTTGGCTTAGGTAGGCAGGCTGCACCCAAAGCATCGTAAGCCCGCTCAAAACAGTGAGTATCATCGCCGGGGTAGTGATGATGTTCCAAAGTTTTTTTTCCATCAGGACGAACTGCATCTGTAAAATTCTCCTTTCGGCTTCGGGTCGGTCTTCGGCTTCAGTATGATAAATAAAAAGCCTTACAATATAAAACAAACCCGCAAACCAACTTACCACAAAAATAATGTGTACCGATTTGATGTAGAGCAATGCCATGTCTTGTCGTTTTTGGCAACTAAACTAGGGCATAAAAGAAGAAGTTTTGCCGAAAGAGGGTAAAAATCTCAGGGCTGGCGGAGGTCTTGCAAGAATTTCTTGAAGTCAGCGTGGTCATAGTTCCCCAGGCCAGTTTTTTGACTGGCAATTTGCCCCTCAGGACTCAGGACATACGTGCGCGGGATGCTATTGCCTTCATAGGCTGCCGGAATCTGCCCCGCCAGGAAATAGAGGGGAAAGGTGTAGCCGTTTTTTTTGAAGATATTTTTCGGCTCGAGCCGGGTTTTCGTCCAGCGAAATCATCACAAACGCCACTTTCTCCGAATGGGTCTGCTCATAAGCCGCCTGAATGCCAGGCATTTCGGCTACGCAAGGCGGGCACCAGGTGGCCCAGAAATTTAGAAACACGACCTTATTTTTGAACTCGCCCAGGCTGAAAAGATTACCCGCTGTATCTTGCAAGAGCAAATCATAGCTGGCAGGAGGCATCTGGGTTTCAGGAGTAGGTTTGGGATTGAACCAGCCCGTGTAAAGAAACGCTCTTTGTAAGTAAGTGTGTGCTCCGGTGGCAAACAAAAGGCCGAGGAAGGCCAAAAGTAAGCCCCACTCCCGAATTTCTTTCCACACAGTTTTTCTTTTGATGTCCATTTCTTGAGTACTTGATGATGTTTCGAGTTTTAACCCTCATTTGCAGTGGGCCGTTCGCGCCTAAAAGAGGTTACAAAATTATTAACAATTGGAAGAAAGGTGCGATTCCACTATTTCTTCCGTATCTTTATCAATTTAGAAAGAGGTGCCCCTTCGTATGCAAAAACTAAAAAAAGGCAAAGGCATTAGCATCCGGTTTAGGCTATTGAGGGCCTTGCTGGGTTTTAGCTTGCTGGTATTGTCGCTCTTGGGGGCATTTTGGTTCTATGATAAAGAGGCCAGGGGCTTGCAAAAAATCGTCGATAAGCTCCAAAGCGTTGAAAACCAGCTACTCAAAGCCGGGCAGGCTGAACGCGATTTTTTGATTTTTGAAACCCGCAATCCGGCATTTTTTCAAAATCAGGGTAGCCCGTATCTTCGCCAGCACCACCAATTGCTTGACGCAGTGCGGAAAAATCTTGCGGCCTTGTCTTCTCATCCTTTGCTGACGCGCGCTCCCAGCGATAGTCTATACCATCTATTGGTAGGGCAACTACAGGCCTACGAGCAGCAGTTTGATTACCTCGTAAACCTGATTCGTACGCGGGGGTTCAAAGATTTTGGGCTAGAAGGTAAGATGCGAAAACTCATTCACGAAGTGGAAGAAGCCCTTTCGCCTATAAATCTGGAAAAGGTGCTGATGATTCGTCGCCACGAAAAGGACTTTATCCTTCGCAAGGAAGTGAGTTATATTTTGAAAATGCGGGCTTCGGTCAACGACTTGCAAAATTACATCCGGCAAAAAACCCTGCCTGGCCCCCCACAAAAGACCAATTGCGTAAGCTTCAGCTCTATCACCAGATTTTTGAGCAATTGGTAGGGCTGGAGGCGCAAATCGGGTTTGAACCCAATAGCGGGCGCAAGGGCCGACTAGCCGCGCTTTCTCAGAAAGTCCAGAATAATTTGCAGCTATTGCGGCAATCCATTAGCCAGCAGGCCGCCCGGCAACGCCAATTTGGACGGTGGGGGATGCTGTCGCTGCTGGCAGGGGCTTTCGTGCTGGTGAGCCTGGCCGGAACCCGCATTGCCCGGCAGGTAGGCGTACCTATTCGGCAACTTTCGGAGGCCATTTATCAAATCATTGACCACCAGTTTCAGCCGGGCATCCAAATACCCCATACCCAGCAACGTGACGAAGTAGGCCGCCTGGCCCGTGATTTTGCCCTGATGTATGAGCAACTCTTGGCGCATAATGAAGAAATCAAACAACAAAGCGAGGAAATCTCTACCCAACGCGACCTGCTGGCCGAGCAAAATATCACCATTCTCAAAGCCCAGAGCCAAATACAGCATATCAACAATGCCCTGACCGACCTCAACCAGGCCCTTGAGCAGCGTGTGGCCGAGCGCACCCAGGCATTGCAGGAAACCAATGAAGAGCTAGACCTCTTTCTCTATCGGGCTTCGCACGACCTCAAAGGCCCCATTGCCCGCCTCGAGGGACTTTTGCACCTGGCTCAAATTGACCCTGACCCAGGGCTTTTACCGGAGCTCTTGCCTCAGTTTGCCCCCAATGTCCGCCAGCTTCATCGCCTTTTGGATAAATTTCTGATGATTTTTGAAATCAACCGCGAAGACCGCACCTGGGAGATGATTTCCCTTCCCAGCCTTTGGCAAGAAGCCCTTGTGGCCCTGGCACGGTGGCAAGATTTTGAAGAGGAGCAGTTTGAATTGTTTTGGAAGTGGCAATCGCCTTTGGTCTTTCATTCTGACCGCAGCCTGCTGGTTATCATTTGGTCAATTTGCTCGAGAATGCCCTAGTGTTTGGGCAGAAAAAAAAGATAGAAGTATATCTGACCTATCGCCACCATTCTCTCTGCCTGCAAGTCAAAGATTTTGGCGAAGGCATTCCGGCCCAATTTTTACCCGATCAGTTGTTTCAGCTTTTTTTTCGCGGTTCGGAAACCTCCACCGGCAATGGCCTGGGGCTCTATGTGGTTAAAAAAGCCCTGGAAAGCTCGGCGGTACGGTTCAGATTAAATCTCTGGCCGAACCAGCCACTCTCCTGGAGGCCATTATACCGGGCTATCTTCCGCCCCTTCCCAGTGCCCCTGCCGCCCCCGGTAGCCGGTTGCAGCTTCAAAATGGGCGTGCCTAGCGAAGGCCCAGGCAATTTCTCCGAATACCTCAACGGGATTATATGTGAATTTTTCGCGCTTTTATAGGATAAAAGCTATCTTCGCTTTTGTTAACACTTAATTTTGAATTTATATGCAATTTGAAAATTTGCTTTATCAACAAGCCGACGGCATTGCCCGCCTTACTCTCAATCGGCCGGACAAGATGAACGCCCTCAGCCCCCAGCTAGTGGCTGAACTCAAAACCGCCGCCCAACACGTAGCCCAGGACGAAAGCGTGAAAGTGCTCATCGTCAATGGGTCAGGTCGGGCTTGGTCAGCCGGGGTTGACTTACAGGCCCTCAATGCTTCTATTCAGGGCGGTCAGTTTGCCGCCGACCAAATCCTACGGGATGGCAATGAATTTATCCATACCCTTCAGACCATGCCCCAAGTTACCATCGCGATGGTCAATGGTTTTTGCTACACCGGAGCCACTGAGCTAATGCTGGCTTTTGACCTGATTTATGCCGCCGAGGAGGCAAAAATTGGCGATACGCATACCAAGTGGGGGATTGCTCCCAAATGGGGGATGACCCAGCGCTTGCCCCAAATGGTGGGTATCCTGAAAGCCCGGGAGCTTTCTTTCACGGCCCAGCCCATTTCGGGGCGCGAAGCTGAGCGTATCGGCCTAGTCAATCGAGCCGTTCCGCTGGCCGAGCTGGAGGCTACTGTCCAGGAAGTAGCCCGTCAAATTTTGGACAATAGTGCCCAGGCCATTGCCGCTATGAAATCGCTCTATTACCAGGGTATGCACACCACCCTGCGCGAAGGGCTGGCAATAGAATACCAAGCACAGTTTGCCATTAATGACCGAGAAGAGTTTTTGCGCAACTTTCGGGAAAACAAGAAACGATAGGCAGATTCCGCCGATAGTATTTCCAAATATGTAAACACATAGAAGCGAGGTGGGCACTAAGGACTTCCTCGATAAAAGAAACAAAAGGTGGGGGCGAGGATTTGTGATGGTCTGCAAACGCTTTCCCTCCTTTTTGCAAATTAGCGGGGGATTAAATTCCTAAAAGCGTTCTTGCTTACCCTTTTTCTTCCCGCTACTCATCCACTTCTTTTTGGCGGGAGTTAAAGTCTAGCTCTGGGGATGTGGCGGGTCTTCCCAGGTGGAGAAAGGGCTAGGCAGATTGCGCATTCTTGGATTTGCTTCAAGGCCTCCGATGCCCCAGAGGAAGCCGCACTTAGGCAGTTTTATGGCCAGTTTCTTGTCTAAATGAATGTTGAAATAATTATGAAGCGAGTAGGGTTAAGTCCCCCCTTTTGCACTTAGCCTTTTTCCCTACCCACAAGCGCAGCGGGGCTTATCGTCTCACGATGAACAGAATTTCGGAGGCAATTATGCTTAAAAAATCAAAAGAATATTGAAATAAACCGTCTCTATCGCCAAATCATGACTTCGGGGCACAAAACTTTTGGCCGAGGGCAGACTTGTTTGACCAGTTGGTGCGAATCCCTCGTATGTACTGCCCCCAAGCTAAGGGCTACGGACAACACCCTAAGAGAAACCCTAGCTAAATTCGCCCAAAAACCCATCTTTGAGAAAAGTAACTGACCTATATTTCCTGTATCTTTGATTGAGAAAAAATAAATATAGTATGAAAAAAGAATTTAACATCACAGGAAATTGCAACAGTAGTAAGCATTATATGATGGACGACCGCCGCCGTTTTGCCGGGATTGTAGAGATGGTAGAACGGGGTAAATATTTCGTCATTAACCGCCCGAGGCAATATGGAAAGACGACGATGCTTTTTCGCTTGCTAGAAACACTGCAACAAGATGAGCACTATATTCCTGTTCTGATGAGTTTTCAAGGCATTAGTGATTCTTTTTATGCTTCCTCTGATACTTTCAGTCAGTTTTTCTTCAAAGAACTAAGAAAAGAATTGGATATTCCCGAAAATGGCTTTTCCAAAGAAAAATTGCACTCCTTGCAAGCGGTGCATACCCTTGACGAACTTTCGGAACGTATTACGGAAGTAATGCGCCTTACAGAAAAAAAGGTAGTTTTATTGATAGATGAGGTAGATGCCAGCAGTAATTATGAGCCTTTTTTGCAACTCTTGGCAATGTTGCGGAATAAATATTTGCAGCGTGAGCGTCCGGGAAGGCGCACCTTCCACAGCATTGTCCTGGCCGGGGTACACGATATTAAATCTTTGAAATTCAAACTCCGCAATCCCGATGATGCCCAGGTGAACAGCCCCTGGAACATTGCCGCTGATTTTACGGTGGTGATGGAGTTTTACCCGGATGAGATTGCCTTTATGCTCCGACAGTATAGTGAAGCTGAGGGCGTGGAAATGGACTTTGAAGCCATTGCCGAGCGGCTTTATTATCATACCTCCGGCTATCCTTTTTTGGTGTCTAAACTCTGTAAAAACATTGCCGAATACATCTTGCCCAAAAGAGAAGACAAATCAAAATGGACGCTGGAAGAGGTAGAAGAAAGTGTGCAACTTTTATTAAAAGAAAATAATACCAATTTTGATAGTTTG
>JAAUUB010000233.1 GCA_012031215.1 Microscillaceae bacterium
TTAAACAAAGTTAAATCTACTTCGGGCCGGGCTTCATTTTTTAAGAAAAGAGCGCTGGTTTTTTTCTTTTGAAAAGCAGGGCAGTTTGGTCTATAAAAGCAATGGAATCGAGCTCAAAGGGCCGGATGCTTTCCCCCTTCAGGCTTAGCAGGCCCCATTTTCCTTCTTTTTTCAGGCCCACAAATGAGCCCCCAAAAGCCACATTGTCATATAATTCCTCGCGGAGGGGAGCGCCTTCATTTTGGTAGATGCGCCATTTTCCGGCTTGTTGGGCGGCCCAACCCTGGCCCGGAATGCGGCGAAGGGCTTCAGGGCCGAAGGAGATGAGTGGCTTTCCCAGGGCATCGAGGACGGCTTTTTGTCCGTTATTTTCTACCACGACGAACTGATTTTCCAGCACTTTGGCCGCTTCGTATTGGGCCATTATTTGAATATTTTGGTCGGCAATCATTTGAAACAAAGCCGTATGGGAGGCCAGGCCTATCTGGTCGCCCATTTTGAAGAGCACAAAATCATCTCCTTCCACTTCTATTTCGGTAAACTGGGGCTTCACAAGCACTTCTCCATTATGGCTTGCCAGTCCCCAGAGTCGGTTTTTCCGGATTTTCAGGAAGTGAGGGTTCAAGACCTCAATGGCTTCATATTCCAAAGGCAGCAGGGTGCGCCCGCTTTGGTGCATAAGACCCGAAAAAGAATTCTTCATTACCCGAATCAATCCCAGGGCCAGGCTTTCTATTTTATCAAATTGAGGCTCCAGGAGGGTTTGCCCGTTTTTGGCTAGCAGGCCCAGGCGGCCATTGCGGTTTTCTATAAAAAAGTCGCCTTCAATGGCCCGGCACTGGTATTCTTGGGGGATAAACTCAAATTGGTAGCGGGTACGCATTTCGCCCTGTTCATCGCAATAGCCCCAAAGCCCGTTTTGAAACACGGCTACCAAAAGGCGGGCATTGATTTCGGCCTGCTGGAGGGCCTGGATGCGGCGGGCATAGGCCGGGTAAAGCGCGGCAAACTCCGCGGCTTGTCGTTTTTTTTCATAAAATAGCCAAAGCCATTCCAGGGCCAACTCAGCCGTGGCGCTTTCGGGAAACTGCCGCACAAAGTCTTCATAGACTTCCGGGCGATGGGGGAGGGTGCGAAGATAAAAAATGCGCTGGATAGCGTCTTCACGAAACTGATTCTGTGGATATGTTTTTACAAATCGCTCGAGCGCGGCCAGAGTGCCCAGGCGCGTTTCCCCCTGAAAGATAAACCGGTCGCGCCGAAGGCTGGCTTCGGGTATTTGGGCGGCCTGGGGATACTGCGCAATAAAATCTTCGTAAGCCCTCAGGGTATTCTCAGCTTCGGTTTTTTGCCAGGCTCTTTGGTTTCGAAGGGCGGTCGCTTCGCCAATCTGGGGAGCATTTGGAAAGCGGAGGAGGAAACTTTGATAGGCTTCGGGGGTATCCACTGCTTTGCTTACTTCAAAGGCTTTTTCTTCAATCTGGCTTTGCAAGGATTGCGCACTTTCGAGGCGGAGCCCTTCTTTGGCCCAGCCTTCCAGGGTTTTGGCTTCGGTTTGGGGATAATACTTCAGTGCCTTTTGCACAAAGAGATAGGCCGAATCCAGGTGAAAGGCCGGGTTTTGGGCATTGAAAAAATAGACGGCCCAAACGTGGGCCAGGCCAGCACTTTCAGGGTTTTTTTCCGCTTCCTTGAGAAGCTGCTCCCGGGCTTTGTCAAAATCTCCTTTCTCAATTTGCTTGAGGGCTCCGGTTATCCGGTCGGCACGGAGGGTGCCCCAGGGAAGTGCCAAAAGACCTGCCATCAGGAAAAGCGTCCGTAATTTCATATTGCTATTTTTTGTGAAAAAAAACGTCTAAGCCCGGCCTGCTTGCCAAAAAGCCCGGCTTTTACCAAAATTTCGTTTCAAAATAATGCTTTCCTCCCAAGTAAAGCAAACCCCGTCCCAAAGGTGTATTCTTGTAAAAAAAAATCCGGGCGGAGAGAATAAGTTTTTTTTGAAATAATTTACCGTTTTTAAAAAATCCGTATTAGTTTGGATTTTGAATTTATAAAATCCACAACCGTATTGATAAATTTCAATTACATCAAGTTTTTAAATTTTTTTACCCATGCAAAGACATTTATTTACAATGCTTTTTTGGCTTTTAGCCGGCTATTACAGTCTGGCCCAGGCTCAGACCACGCTTTCGGGGGTGGTCAAAGACAGCGAGGGTGAGCCACTTATCGGAGTTAATATTGCCATCAAAGGCACCGTTACTGGAACGGTAACCGATATTGCCGGCAAGTTTAGCCTGAACACCAATGTAGCCCTGCCATTTGTTTTGCAAATTTCCAGTATAGGTTTCACCCCTCAGGAAATCCAGATTGATGGCCCTAAAAGCAACCTGGAAATTGTGCTGGAAGAAGCCAATATTCTGGGCCAGGAGGTAGTCGTATCGGCTTCAAGGGTAGAGGAGAGCATTTTGCGCTCTCCGGTTTCGGTAGAGAAAATGGACATTATTGCCATTCAGCAGGCGCCCACGCCCGATTTTTATGATGGCATCTCCAAGCTTAAAGGCGTAACGGCCCAAACGGGTAGTTTAAACTTTACTTCCATCAATACCCGGGGCTTTGCCACCATTGCCAACACCCGCTTTGTGCAATTGATAGACGGAATGGACAATTCGGCCCCGCTGCTCAATTTTCCTACTGGCAACATCGTCGGGATTTCAGAATTGGATGTAGAAAGCGTAGAGCTAGTTCCGGGGGCTGCTTCGGCCCTTTATGGCCCCAATGCTTTTAACGGGATTTTGTTTCTCAACAGCAAAAGCCCCTTTGAATATCAGGGCCTGAGTGCTAATGCCAAGATTGGCTTCACCTATTCCAATGCCAATGAAGGCAACGGGCAGGCACACGGCACAAATTTATATTCCAATTTTTCGGTGCGCTATGCCAAGGCTATCAACGATAAGTTTGCTTTTAAGCTTAATTTCGCTTTTCTGGATGCCGAAGACTGGCGAGCCAACCGCTATGATACCTACCGCACGGTGCGCACCAATGTTTTTGAAACGGAACTGCCCCAGCCCGGCGCATTTAATTTTGATGGCTTAAACACCTATGGCGATGAGTTTCAGATTCCGGTTAACTTTGGCAATCCCAACGTGGCCCTGGCCATAGCAACGGGCATTGTAAGCGACCCTTCATTTCAGGGTTCGCCCCTGTCTGGCCTGGGCGCAGGTGCGCAGGGGGCCATTGCCACGGCCCTGCAGCAATTGGGCAATGTAGCCCTCCCGACGGTGGGTTTTCGGGAAGAAGATTTGCTGGACAACAACGATGCCCGCAGTGTCAAAGCTGATGTGGCCCTGCACTACCGCATCAATAATAAACTTGAGGCCATTTATAATTACCGCTTCGGAAACGGCTCTTCGGTCTATCAGGGCGGAGAACGCTATGCCTTGCGCGATTTCAGGATTCAGTTTCACAAGCTGGAGCTGCGGGGCAAGAACTTCTTTGTGCGGGGCTATATGTCGGAAACCGACGACGGCGACTCGTATAACCTGACCGCCCTGGGTACCTTTATGAATGTGCGCTCGGCCAATAGCTATGCGGGAGCGTATGCTGCCGCCCTTTTGCCCCGCTTGCTCAACCTCGACGGACAAGGCACGACCCCTTCACAAGTAGAGCTGGATATGGCCGCCCAGGTGGTTCGCAATGTGTTGCGTCCCGGCACAAGCCAATTCAATACCCTGCTCGAGTCGGTGCGTACGGACTTGTTTAACCGCAACCCGGCCGGGGCGGGCTTCCGGGACAATTCGCGGCTTTTCCACGCGGAGTTCAATTATAACTTTGCCGATGTGATTGATTTTGTTGAGTTACAGGTGGGCGGCAATGTGCGGCGCTATGATTTGTTTTCGGATGGAACGGTCTTTAACGAAAACCGCGATGGAACGGGCTTTAAAAGGATTGAAATTGATGAGTATGGCTTTTATGCCCAGGTGGCCAAGTCTTTTATTGAAAATCGCCTGAAACTGACGGCTTCTTTGCGCTTTGACAAAAACGAAAACTTCGACGGCCAGGTAACCCCTCGGGTATCTGCCGTGTATTCTTTTGGTGCCGACCGCCAGCATAATTTCCGGGCTTCCTTTCAGACAGGCTTCCGCAACCCCGATACTCAAGCCCAGTTTATCTTCTTTCCCAGTAGCTCCGGGATATTGCTGGGCGGCACCCAGGCCAATGCCGAGCCATTTGGCATATACGGAGGGGGTGCTTACAGCGTGGCCTCTGTGCGGCAGTTTCAGCAGACGGGGAATCCGGCGGACCTGGAAGTGGTCAACCTGGATTTTCTCAAACCCGAACGCCTTAGTGTGATTGAAGTGGGCTACAAGGGCATCATTTCCCAGAAGTTGCTACTGGATGCCAACTTCTATTACAACAGCTACGAGGATTTTATCACGGCCCAAACGGTTCTTTCGGTCAATGCCGTTACGGTGCCGGTGGGTACTTTCCCGGCTTTCACGGCTTTCCGGCCCTATGTCAATGCCACCGAAACGGTCAGCTCCTGGGGCTTGGGCATTGGTTTTACTTATAAATTGCCCAAAGGTTTTGTGCTGACAGGGAATTACGACTGGGCCGACTGGGATGCCGACCTGCCACCAACTTCTGAATTAGAGATTCAGTTCAATACCCCCCGCAATAAGTTTAACGTGGGTTTGTCTAATCGGGAAGTGGCCAAAAACCTGGGCTTTGACCTGACCTATCGCTGGCAGCAGGGCTTTATCTGGGAATCGGCTTTTGCCCACGGACAGGTGGAAGATTTTGGGGTGCTGGATGCCCAGGTCAGTTATAAGATTCGCAAAATCAAATCTTTGATTAAAGTCGGGGGCACTAATTTGTTGAATAATGACTATTACACCAATTTTGGCGGCCCCTGGATTGGCTCACTTTACTATTTGTCCATCACTTTTGACGAATTGCTGCGCTAGTATGTCTGGATTACTGTTTTCTTATTTTCAAAACGCAAATACAAAACCTATGAATTTATATCGTTTATTGTTCTTGTTTTTGGGTTTGGCCAGTATTACCTGGGCCTGCAAAGAAATAGACCCTACCCCTATTCCCACGCCCGTTGTAACGCCGCCCCCCAGTCCGGGCACGGCCAATTTTGCCAAATATGTCGCCGTAGGCAATTCGCTCACGGCGGGCTTTAGCGACAATGGCCTTTTTAGGGCCGGGCAATTGGTCTGTTATCCCAATTTGCTGGCGCAGCGATTTGCCCAGGCAGGGGGAGGCCCCTTTATTCAGCCGCTTTTTGGTACTACCGAAGCCAATGGCAGTACCTACCTGCAGTTGGTGGGCTTGCCCCTGACCGGATTGCCTAACCTGGCTCCGGTTATCAACAACACGGCCATCCTGCGCTATGTCAATACGGCCATTCCTTATGCATTTAATAATGACCCGGCGGGCGGTGATGATACGCCCGTATTTAGTCAATTTACAGGGCCAAACCAAAACCTGGGCGTACCCGGCCTGAGCATGGCCCAGGTAGATGATGTAGGCCTGGGCCTGGAAAACACCACGGGTTTTAGCCCGTTTTTTGAACGCTTGCTGGCCGACGACCTGGCCAATGCCACCAAAACCTATTTGCAATATGTAACCGAGCAGTCCGCCGGAGCAACATTTTTTACCTTCTGGCTGGGCAATAACGATGTGCTCATCCCGGCGGCTACGGGAGGGCTTGTGCCCGTTACCCCTCAAGGCACTTTTGAGGCTAATGCCGAAGCCCTGCTCAATGTGCTGACCGCCGGCGGGCCGACGGGGTGATTGTGAGCATCCCGGATGTAACCGTAGTGCCATTTTTTACCACGATTACTGAAACCCTAATCTTGGACGAAGTCAATGCGTCTTTGCCAATGGGCGTGCCCCCTTACAATGATTTATTTATCCAAACGGCCGGAGGCCGCGCGCAATGGGCGACGGGGATTTTCTGATGATTGGCTCCCAGGATAACTATGCCAATGTTGGGCTGCCAGTTGGCGCCGGGGCCCCTTCCCCGTATGGCTTGGCTCCCAATAACCCCATTACGACGGATGCCGTTCTGGACAGTGACGAGGTAACGATGATTCAAAATGCGCTCAATGCCTATAATGCCTATCTGGAGGCCGAGGCCAATGACCGCGACCTGGCTTTTTTGGAGGTCAATACCTTGCTTGAGCAGGCCAATACCATCGGCTATCCTTCCAATGGGCTGGTTTATACCTTAGATTTTATCACGGGGGGCATCGTGAGTCTGGATGGGGTACACCTAACCCCGGCCGGAAACGCCATTGTGGCCAATGAAATCTTGAAAGTGATTAATACCAAGTATGGTTCCACCTTTGGGCTTTATAATACCACTAATTTCAGCACCCTGCCCAATATCCGCTACGAATAACTAAGCGGGGGATAGAAAATGAAAAAACCCGGTCGGCCTTTAAAAAAGGTGGGCCGGGTTTTCTTTTTGCCAAACAAAAGAAGGACTTCAATGTTTTTTCTAAAATATTTTGCATAAATTAGAAAGGGATTTATATTTTTTGTTGAAAAATTCTTATTTAATTTGTGTTCCAATAGTATAATTTTTTAAACCCATTTTTTTAATTATGAAAAAATTTACGCAAAAGCTAGGCGGGTGCCTGCTGTTTTTTAGTCTGTTTGTGCTCAGCGAAGCCCAGGCGCAAATCACACTTTCGGGCACAGTGCGCGACATGAACAGCAATGAAGCCATTATCGGGGTCAATGTGGCCATCAAAGGCAAGGTAACCGGCACGGTAACGGATACCAAAGGAAACTTTTCCCTTAGCACCAACACCCCGCCCCCCTTTATCCTGGTCATCTCA
>JAAUUB010000234.1 GCA_012031215.1 Microscillaceae bacterium
AGCTGCAACACCGACTTGGGGTCCATTCGGTTGCCAGTGGGGTTATTGGGAGAACAGACAAAGATAATCTTGAGGGCTTCCGCCTGGGCCATCTCCAGCACCTTATTGCTGTCTATCTGAAAATCAGATTGGAGCGGCACACGGCATACCCCCACTTCATTGATGTCGGCGCAGACTGATACATCCCATACGTAGGGGGCATAATCAGGATTTTATCCTTTCCAGGCTGGCAAAAGATGCGTAGGAGCAAATCAATGCCTTCATCGCTGCCATTGCCCAAGAATATCTGGGCTGGGCTGAGCCCGGTTTGTTGGGCCAGGGCTTCTTTCACCGCTTTTTGGAGCGGGTCCGGATAGCGGGTATAGTTTTCCTCTTGTCCTACGGAGGCAAATGGATTTTCATTGGCATCCAAAAAACCTCCGCCCACCCGCTAAACTCGCTACGGGCCGAAGCATAGGGCTGGAGGCGGCGAATATTGGGTCGGACCAAAGAGAGGAGGTCTATATTCATGATTGCAGGGCTTTGAGTCGTACGGTAACGGCGTTTTTATGCGCGTGAAGGCCCTCCGCCTCCGCCATTATTTCAATGACAGGCCCCAGATTGCGAATCCCTTTGGGGCTTAGGCGCTGAAAAGTGATTTTTTTGACAAAACTGTCTAGCGATACACCACTAAAACTCTTGGCAAAACCTTCGGTGGGCAAAGTATGGTTTGTGCCGGAGGCATAATCACCCGCACTTTCGGGAGAATAATTACCTAAGAATACCGAGCCGGCATTGACCACTTTCTCGGCCAGAACTTCTTCGTTGGCCGTAGCAATGATGAGGTGCTCCGGGGCATATTCATTCGAGAATGCCATTGCCTCTTGGAGATTTGCAAATACAAGGGCCGTACTTTTAGACAAAGACTGCCGGGCAATGTCCTGACGCGGCAGTAAGGGTAATTGCTGGTCTATTTCCTGCAATACTGCGTGGACAAGGCTTTCGGAGCTTGTGGCCAGCATCACCTGGCTATCGGTGCCGTGCTCGGCTTGGGAGAGCAGGTCGGCGGCCACAAAGACCGGATTGGCGGTGTCGTCGGCCAGTACCAACAGTTCGGAAGGGCCTGCGGTCATATCAATGGCCACTCCGTCTTCGGAAACCAATTGCTTGGCAGCGGTAACATACTGATTACTGGGGCCAAAGATTTTATAAACCTGAGGCACGGTTTCGGTGCCGTAGGCCATAGCGGCAATGGCTTGCGCCCCCCCACATTTGAAAACGTGGCGGATGTTAAGCAAATGCGCGGTATAAAGAATCACCGGATGCAGTTTTCCATCGCGGTTGGGCGTAGAGCAAAGCACAATTTCTTCGCAACCCGCCATATTGGCCGGAATGCCCAGCATCAAAATAGTAGAGAAAAGCGGGGCACTCTGGCTGGGAATGTAGAGGCCGACCTTGGCAATGGGAGTACTGCGCCGCCAGCAAATTACGCCCTCAGTGGTTTCAATTTTTTTAACGGCCTCCTTTTGCTCCAGGTGAAACTTGGCAATATTGTATTTAGCCGTTTTGATGGCCTTTTTAAGTTCTTCACTGACCTGTTTTTCGGCCTCGGCAAATTCGGCCTCGGTTACCCGAAAATTATCCACCCAGACTTTGTCAAAACGCTCCACGTATTTACGCAGGGCACGGTCGCCATTTTGTTTCACATCTTGAATAATCGGCAAAACAGCCTTGTGCAGTTCGGCATAGTTTTTACCAGCCCTTTGACAAAGGCGAGGCCATTCGGATTGGGGAGGGTTGATTACTTTTTGCATCATCACTTCACAAATTCAAAAAAAGAGATACTCATTATAATTTTTAAAAATACGCATTCTTTATCACAATTCTTTCAAGAAAGCGTATTCCGTTTTGCGCGCTAAATAATCATTTTTTCAATGGGTATTACCAGGATGCCCTGCGCCCCGGCTTCCTGCAATTGAGCAATGATTTTCCAGAAATCATCTTCCTTCACCACCGAATGGAGCGAGCTCCAGCCTTCCGTGGTCAGGGGCATCACCGTAGGACTTTTCATGCCCGGCAATATCTCAATGACTTTTTCCACACTCTCATTGGGTACATTCATCAGGATATATTTGTTTTCGCGGGCCTTGCGCACCGAGCGAATCCGGAAAAGCAGTTGTTGTAATACTTCTTTCTGGACCTCATTCAGCTTTGGGCTGGCAATGAGGGCCGCTTCGGAGCGAAAAATCACCTCTACCTCTTTCAGGCCATTGCTGATAAGGGTGCTCCCCGAGCTGACTATATCGCAGATGGCTTTGGCCAGGCCTATGCTGGGCGCAATCTCCACCGAACCACTGATGACATGGATATGGGCATTGACCTGGTTTTCCGAAAGATAGTTTTGCAGGATTTGCGGATAGGAGGTCGCAATTTTCAGCCCGTTGAGGTCATCCAGGGAATTATAGACAAAATCGCGGGGCACGGCAATGGAAAGGCGGCATTTGGCAAAGCCCAGGGCTTCTACTTTTTCTACAGGTTCGTTTTTTTCGGCCAGCACATTTTCGCCCACGATGCCCACATCGGCAATGCCATTGGCCACATATTTGGGAATGTCATCATCACGCAAAAACAAAAACTCCATCGGAAAATTATGGGCTTCGGCTTTGAGCTTGCCCAGGGTTTGGGTATAAGAGATACCACATTTTTTGATTAGTTCCAGGCTGCCTTCACTCAGTCGTCCTGATTTTTGAATGGCTAGTTTGAGGGTAGTTTCCACGTTGGGGCTTTGTTTTTTTGAGGGGGCAAATCTAGGAAAAAAATCCGGTATTGTTTCAATGATTTTTGAAAATTGCCCGCTTACAAGCTTAGCAAGCCCATTAACCTTATACCATACCAAGACCGATGACGAAGCTTTGCTTAATTCATTTGTAGGACTCATTATTTAAGGCCCAGGCTTTATCAATTGGACTCAGCCCACAATCGCAAGAAAGTGTTATTTTATTAATTTTGTGATGCATTACTTTATCAACTAATTACCAAAATGAAATTCGCTCCTTCCCTACTCTTTCCAAGTTTGTTGATAAGCTTGCTAGGCCTGACGGCTTGCCCGCCCGCCCAAAAGCAAAGCACACAAGCCCCAACTGTTCGCGAGAGCACAAAGCCTGATAGCTCCCAGGCTGCCGCCGATGAGAAAATCGAGAAAAAGGATTCTGACAAAATGCTACTTTATTTTGCCATTTCCCGGTTTGTGGCCGAAGAGGAAGTGATAGATTTTTATTTTGATTTTGATACTCCGGAGAAGTCGGCGGCCTGGTATCGCCCTTCGCCGGATGGCCCCGAGCAGCCTTTGCAAGTAGCCGAGCTCCGAGAGGAAGGATGCCAGCTCACAGGCCGGCAGTTAATCTGGGAAGTTGTTTTTCAAAGAAGTGATTTTGACGGGGTAATTGCAGGAATGGAAGTAAAGTCTATGGGAGGCAAAGCAAAAAACTACACCTATTTTAGCCCCAAAGAGGGGAAAGAAGAGGTGTTTTTGCGGAGCCGAAACCCTAAAAATCAGGTAATCGAAGAGTTGAAAATCAATCAGTCCAAAAATCAATGCTGGTATCGCTCCGCTAAAAACCCTCAGTGGATTGGCCTCAAAACCGAAAAAGCCAATGACTACTGGGGCTATCGGATTTATTTTCCTGGCCAAAGCGTCGCTTATCAACTGGAATGGAATGAGGGCGGCTATGGCCTCACCTGCACCAATCCCGACAATACGCAACAAATCTACTTCGGCACCAATTTATACTATTGAATCAAAAGGGCGAAAAAGCCTTCTGGCCATTGCTTTTTTCGCCCGCTAAGCCTTGCAAACAGAAAGGTCCTTGCAGCTTTCTCAACCCGTGTTTTTGAGACCACTGGCCACAGCATTTACCAACAAGAGCAGCTTTTTGAGTATTTCCGGGTCTTCATCGGGTCGTTCCTGCGCCCGCCAGGTTTGCAAATATTGAATTTGCCGAAGATGCAAAGGCCGGAGGGCTTCACGGCGTAAATGCACATTTTGCATCTGGCTGGTGCGTCGCTGTTCGGCGGGAGCCCCCAATAGGGCTTCAATCAAAGTTCTGGCCTGGGTATAATCTTCCTGAATCATTTGCAGCAATTCAAGGCGAATGGCTTCCTCCGGAACCAACTCGGCAAAGGCTTGCATCATTTCCGGGTCTGCGTTGAGCAGGTTTGTTTCCAACTGAATGAGTAAATATTTAAGAAAAAGCCAGTGGTCCTGAGCGGCTTGAAGTTGGGCAAAGGCATCCGGGAATTGCTTTTGGAGCGTATGCAGGGCCTTGCCCAGGCCAAACCAACCAGTCAGGTTAAAACGCGCCTGGTTCCAGCTAAATACCCAGGGGATGGCTCTCAGGTCCTCTAAGCTGCGCTGACCAGTGCGCCGGGCCGGGCGCGAGCCTATTTTGCTATGCTCCAATACATCAATGGGCGTAGCCTGGCGATAAAAAACCATAAACGCGGGGTGATCGATAAGTCGCCGGTATTGCTTTTGCGATTCAGAAGCCAGTTGCACCAATGCCGTTTCGGCCCCGTTTACCTCAGACTTTTTTTTGTCGGGCCAGCATCGTTTGGCGGGCCACTCCCGCTGAAAGCATTTCCAGATTATAAGCCGCATTGACAAGATTGGCGAACTGCTGGGCAATGGTTTCGCCTTGTACGGTTACTTTCATCTGACCACTCATGGTGCCGGGGGGCATACTGTCCAAAAATCGATGGGTTTTTCCTCCACCACGACTAATGGTGCCTCCTGTGCCGTGGAAAAAGCGAAGTTCCACTCCATACCTTGCCGCTACCAAAGTCAGGGCTTGCTCAGCCCGATAAATGTTCCATCGGCTGGCCACAATGCCTCCGTCTTTGTTGCTGTCGCTGTAGCCAAGCATCACCTCCTGAATGGCCTCTTTTTGGGTTGCGAGCCGCTTTTGGGTAATAGGATGGCTCAAGAAAGCTTCCAGCAGAGAGGCACTGCCCTGCAGGTCTCCGATGGTTTCAAAAAGCGGGACAACCGGAAGGGTCTCCCGGGGCATGCCCACTTCGCGCATAAAGACATACACCACCAGCAAATCACTCAAGCTTCGGGTCATACTCACAATGAGCGCGCCCAGGCCATCAGTGCCATAGCGTTGCTGGTGTTGCTGCACAACCCTGAAATAAGACAGCACCTGGTCGGCTTCTGGTCCGCAAGACATGCCCAGCACCGTAAAAGGCCGATCATGCTGGAGCTCCTTTTGCAAGAAAGTCTGCCTTTCTTCTTCACCCCAGGTTTCATAATCGGGGCCAGCTACCCCGGCCGCCTTCAATAATTGGGTCATTGCTTTTTCGTGGTATTGGCTGTTTTGCCGGATGTCGAGCCGGGCCAGATGAAAGCCAAAGCATTGCACAAGGCGCTCAACCGGAAAGAGTAAATCTTCGGCCAATCGTGAAGCCCCCACCTCGGCCAGGCTTTCGCGCAGTGTTTGCAGGTCCAGGGCAAGCTCGTCGGCCCGGAGGTAATAGGCTTCGGGCATATCGAACCGTTCCAGCCGGGTATTTTCCAGCTTTACCAAAAGCAAATTGACATATTGCCGCCAGGGTTCGCCCGGATTGCGGGCCACCGCCAATTGCCCGGCTTCGTCTAGCACCGCCGAGATATTTACAATGGCTTTTTTAAGCAGGAGGGGCACAGGATTGGTATAAGCCGAAAAGCTTAGCTGAGATGCCAGGCGCAACAATTGCTGATGCGATAAATTCAGAGCGGCCTGGCGGTGGGCTTGCAAAGTATTTTGGGTCACTTCTGCCGATACCAGGGGATGGCCATCGCGGTCGCCTCCTACCCAGCTACCAAAAACCCATTGGGGAAAATCGGCTGGGGCTTGCAAAAAACCGGAAGGAAGCCCCAAACCGCGCCAGGCTTCTTTAAGACGGTGGTCGCTCAGGGCCAGGGCCTGGGGAAATACCTGGGTGAAGTAATGCAAGACATTGTTTCTTTCGGCACTCAGGTCGGGCTTGTCCAGGTAAATCTCTCCGGTGCGCCACCAGCGCTCGAGCAAGGCTTTGAGCTTTTCGCGCCAGGCTTGCTTTTCGGCGTGCGTGTCGGGAACAAAGGCCGACCCTTCCAGCAAAAGATAAAGCTCACGGTGCAGGGCCAGCACCGTAATCCTTTTGGCCTCCGTGGGGTGTGCGGTCAGCACAGGCATCACCCAAAGGGTTTTCAATAAGTCCGCCATTACTTCGGGAGAATGGCCGGCCTCTTGCCACTGATGTAGGGTTTCGGCCCAGGCCCCCCGGATGGCCGTAGGGCAAGATGGTTTTCCAATTTGCGACGAAACTGAGCCGCAGCATTTTCTTCTACCATATTGAGCAACTGAAATGACATGCTCAGTGCCTGAAAAAGCTTTTCATCCGAAGCCGGGACTTCCGGAGCTGGCGTTTCATTGACCCAGGGCAAACAGGCTGCCAGCGTTGATTCGGATAACTCGAGCAGCATTTCTCGAAAACAAGTCATCACTTCTTGTAAATCATCCTGAATTTTCTGTAAGCCTTCTTTTTCCAGTTGTGCTTTCATACTAAAAGGGGTTTGGTCCAAAAATACAAAGAATGCCCTGTACGACAAGCCCCCAAAAAAGGAAAAGAAAGCGATTTTGAAGAAACCACGATTTAATACAAAGTTTTGCATCTGCCTCTAATTATTTTGCCTGCCTGGCCCTCTTAATTTGTAACTACTCAGGTAATAACTTTTTTGAAAAACATTGAAAATCAAATAGTTATAAACATTAATAAAGTCATTCGCTTCTTTTAGTTGTTTTTAGTTATCTGACAATCAGCGGGTTACAAAGAACG
>JAAUUB010000027.1 GCA_012031215.1 Microscillaceae bacterium
AGGCGGGCTGGGGTCGTATAAAAATATTGGGCTAGGAAGGGATGGGCATTCTTTTCATTACCTGACAAAAATTGATAAGGGTGATTGCCAGGTTTTTCTATACCGGCCAGGTTGAGGCCAAAGGGGTCGTAGTGGTATTCCTGGCTCAGCAGGGCGGGGCTGTGGGTGAGCTGCAGGTCGTCAAACCAAACGCTTTTGTCGGATTCGTGTGGCAGACTACCGCATTATCTACGATATTTTTGATGATGTGCTTTTAGTAGATGTTATTGACCTTCGACACAGAAAAAATATTTATGAATGAAAAACGCCAAGCTAATGCCTCGCGTTTTTTTGTTATTCACATATTATTTCAAAATACAAATTAGCATCTCGATTATTGACAAATTCTAAAGCTTTTTCATAAATATCACTATTGGATAATGTACCTGAATAGTCTATACTATCTTCTAAACTCGGTTGGGTACAGGATTCAGATATAAAAAATCCATCTATCCCCAAAATAACTATTTCTAGATATTTACATTGTTCAATAAAATCCAAAGCATCTTTTTTTGAAAATAGAAGAATTCCACCTCGATTTATTGCTCTTTCTGAAAACAAAACTTCAACTTTATTCATATTCTACTCTATTTAGGAATGTATGGATTTATAATAGTAGCATCAGGTACCCATTTAGAATCTAATCTATTACTTATCTGAATAACCTCATTTGTAATATTATCCTTTACAATATATGAACCATTTTTTTGGAAATAGGCGGTAGCTGCATTTCCCGTTGCTTTATTTGATGCTACCCTTGTAGTAAATGGATTATTAACTGTTTCGTGAATTAACTCTTTTGTCCATCCTCTTCTACCCATTTGTTTAACAATTTTTGGGGTTATCTGAGAAAATATACTACTCGTCTTAGTGGCCTTTGTTCTAATGAACAACTTGCCTACAAAGTTAAGACTTTGCTGCAATAGTTTGTATCCTCGGCGGGCAAGATTTATTTTTCCAAAAGGCGTAGGTGAAAAGGCCATTGCCAGCTCAAATGTTACCACGTCCATTAATTCCCCCCCATCTGTTTGTCCGGGCATTAATGTTCTTTTCTTGGGCAAATTTGCAACAATTAGCCCTCTCTCTACCGCGGGCAAGCGGCTTCCATACACGTTTACATCCGGCAAGTCATCCTTGTAAAGTTGATAGTCATTGCCCGGACTTACTGCTGACCAGACGATTTGTCCAGTAATTGCATTCCGCCAATATGGGGGTTTCCTTATGCCTCCCGCACTTGCGGCTGCTTTTTCTTTAAATGCCCGGGCGGCAGAACGACCGTCATTAATTGGCCCCACAGTTCCCTGGCCTGAACTGGCCGTAGCCCCATAAGTTGGGTCAAAAAAGCTCTTTTGCTCTTTTATCTATAAGATAACCTTGCAGTTTTTTATCACGTTGAAATTGATAATATCCAAAACCGATTTGCGCCCCGATATGGACGGCAGTTTGCGCCCACCCGGGCACTTTCACCCCAATATCTTCCAGCCCTTTGAAGAGGATACGCAGTCCCAGGTCAATAAAAACACTGGCGATGGGTACATCACCGTTTGGGTCATTGAAGGCAATAGGGTTGTTGAAACCAAAGTGATAAGGATTAATGCTCGGCATTGAAGCTGCCTGAGGGTCAAGGGCCATAAACCGTCCCAGAGCGGGGCTATAATGTCGGTAGGTGGTTTGGTAGTGGTAGCGATCCAGGAAGGGGTGGCCGTCTTTGAGGCTTTGGGCATTATATTGATAAGGGTGATTGCCAGGTTTTTCTATACCGGCCAGGTTGAGGCCAAAGGGGTCGTAGTGGTATTCCTAGCTCAGCAGGGCGGGGCTGTGGGTGAGCTGCAGGTCGTCAAACCAAACGCTTTTGTCGGATTCGTTGGCGACAAAGACCTGGAAGAGGCCGTTTTCGGGGGCCGTGAATTGGGCACTGAGCTCGCGCCAGGCATTGAGGGCCGTGGTAGGCACCCGCACAAAGCCCCAACTGCGGAGGCGATATTGCCCGGCTTGGTCTTCGGCCAAAAACTGCCAGCGCAGATAGGCATAAGGCTGGGAGGCAGTGCTGGGGGCAGGGGTGAGGGCGGCTTGCAGGCCTACCAACAAGGCAGGGGGTACATTGCCTGCCTCGGTGGGCGAAGATTGCCCGCCGTATAGTTGGGTGGTGAAGCTGAGGGCGATGGAAAAGCATCTTCCGCTTTTTATACCTACACTCGCGGTAGTGGGAGGACACTATTTTAAATAGCTCTTTTTAATAAATTTCCAAGCAGGGCCGGAAGATATTTTGTGGCCCGGGTGTAGTAAACGAACATCTACCTAAAAAAAAACCGCACCGGCAAGACCGGGCGGTTTTCGAACAAACAATAAAAACACATAATTGACAGGTCTTAGAACTGGGCTTCTTCGGTTGAGCCTTTCAGGGCTACGGTAGAAGCTTCGCCCGCCGTTACGGTGTTTTGCACGGCATCAAAATAACCGGTGCCCACAAAAGCCTGGTGCTTCACGGCTTTGAAGCCTTCGGCCTGTAGGGCAAATTCTTTTTCTTGCAATTCGGAATAACCCGCCATCCCCCGGCGCTTGTAGTTGAGGGCCAGTTCAAACATACTGGTATTGAGGGCATGGAAACCGGCCAGGGTGATAAACTGGAATTTGTAGCCCATATCGGCCAGTTGCTCGCGGAAGGTTTCAATGTCGCCCTCGGCCAGGTTCGCCCGCCAGTTGAAAGACGGCGAACAGTTGTAGGCCAGCATTTTGCCCGGAAACTTTGCGTGGATGGCCTGCGCAAATTCGCGAGCCTGACCCAGGTCGGGCTTAGAGGTTTCCATCCAGATGAGGTCAGCAAAGGGGGCATAGGAAAGACCCCGGTCAATGCCCTGCTCCAGACCCGCCCGGACTTCATAAAAGCCTTCGCTGGTGCGGGTGCCAGTCAGGAATTGATGGTCGCGGGGGTCGATATCGCTGGTCAGTAAACCGGCCGCATCGGCATCAGTACGGGCGATGAGCACAGTAGGAACGTTCATAACATCGGCGGCCAGGCGGGCGGCTACCAGTTTTTGGATGGCTTCGCTGGTAGGCACAAGCACTTTGCCGCCCAAGTGGCCACATTTTTTGGCCGAAGAAAGCTGGTCTTCATAATGCACACCTGCGGCACCAGCTTTAATCATGGCTTTCATCAGTTCGAAGGCGTTCAGGTTGCCGCCAAAGCCTGCTTCGGCATCGGCAATGATGGGCACAAGCCAGTGAATATCGTCCTGGCCTTGCAGGGTAGCAATTTCGTCGGCACGCAGGAGGGCATTGTTGATGCGTTCTACTACCGAGGGCACAGAATTGGCCGGGTAGAGGCTTTGGTCGGGATACATGGCCCCGGCCAGGTTGGCATCGGCGGCTACCTGCCAGCCACTCAGGTAAATGGCTTCCAGACCAGCTTGTACTTCCTGTACCGCCTGGTTGCCGGTGAGGGCACCCAGTCCGGCCACATAGTCTTGGGTGCTCAGCTTGTGCCACAGTCGTTCGGCTCCTATCCGGGCAATGCTGTACTCAATTTGGTAAGAACCGCGCAATTTCACTACTTCTTCGGCAGTGTAGGGGCGCTCGATGCCGTTCCAGCGGGGATTGCTGGCCCAGTCTTTGATTAATTCCGCAATTTTTTGTTCTTTTGTCATGTCAATAACAGATTAAATGTAAACTGATTTTTGGGGTAAAGAGCAGGGGTTAATTGTCCTGCTTTTTTATTTTTGGGTTAAGGTAAAAATTTCGGGTTTAGAGATATTGGTAGGCACCGATGGTGAGAAAATCCTCAAATCGGTCTTGCCGCACCAGGGTGTCAAAAAGCGAGACGGCCAGTTCAAACTTACCCGATTGGTAGCGGTCTTCGCCCACATAGGCCTTGATTTTTTCCAGTTCTTCGGGCAAAAACTGCGCATACAAAGTCAGATTGACTTCGCGGCCATCGTCCATCCGCACACCTTCGTTGTGAATCCACTGCCAAAGCTGGGCCCGGGAGATTTCGGCGGTGGCGGCATCTTCCATCAGGTTATAGAGTGCGGCGGCCCCCACACCATTGAGCCAGGATTCCATATACAAAATCCCTACATTGATGTTCATTCTTAGGCCTGCTTCGGTGATTTTGCCCCCTTCTACCCGGAAGTCGATGAGTTCGGAGGCATTAATTTGGTAGTCCTGGCTGCGGTTTTCGTCTTTTTGGTTGGGTTGGTGGCCCAGCACCTTGTTAAATGATTCCATGGCCACGGCCACCAGGTCAGGGTGGGCGACCCAGGTACCATCAAAACCCGTTTGGGCTTCCAGGTCTTTGTCTTCGCGCACTTTGGCAAAAGCCTTTTGGTTTACCTCCTCATCTTTGCGGCTCGGAATGAAGGCCGACATACCGCCCATGGCGTGTACACCCCGGCGGTGGCAGGTCTTGACCAGCAGCTTGGCATAGGCCCGCATAAAAGGCACGGTCATCCCTACCTGTACCCGGTCGGGGAATATCCGGTCGGGATAGTTGATGAATTTCTTGATGCAGCTAAAGATATAATCCCAACGACCCGCATTGAGGCCACACATGTGCTCGCGGAGTTCATAAATGATTTCCTCCATTTCAAAGGCCGCCAGGATGGTTTCTATCAATACGGTAGCCTTGATAGTGCCTTTGGGGATACCCAGGGTTTCCTGGGCAAAGACAAACACCTCATTCCAGAGGCGGGCTTCCAGATGGCTTTCCAGCTTGGGCAGATAGAAATAAGGGCCGGAGCCTTTTTCAATCAAAGCCTGGGCATTATGGAAAAAGTATAGGCCAAAATCTACCAGCGAGCCCGAAAGCGGCTCTCCATCGGCCACTATATTTTTTTCTTCCAGGTGCCAGCCCCGGGGCCGCACAAACAAAACCGCCGTTTGGGCATTGAGGGCATATTGCTTTCCGTTTTCAGCACTAAAATCCACCTGGCGACGGATGGCATCTCGCAGGTTGATTTGGCCATCCATATTGTTGGAAAAACTGGGCGAGTTGGCATCTTCAAAATCGGCCATAAAGACCTTGGCCCCGGAGTTGAGGGCATTGATAATCATTTTGCGGTCCACCGGACCGGTGATTTCCGTGCGGCGGTCCTGAATATCATCCAGGTAAGGGGCGGCTTTCCAGTCTCCCTTTCTGATTTGGGCGGTTTCGGGCAGGAAATCCGGCAATTTGCCCGCATTGATTTCTTCCAGCCTTTCCTGCCGTTTTTTGAGCAATTCCTGGCGCTGCGGATTAAAGCGGGTGTGTAGCTGGACAACAAAATCAAGGGCTTCCGATGTGAGAATTTCGCGATAGGCATCGCTAAGCTCCGATAAAACTTCTACGCGGTTTTCTAAAGCGCTTTGCATGACCATGGGCAATCAGTGTTTATTGTTTTAGCGAATTTTCGCTATTAGTGAATTTCTTATGCAATGATACGGAAGCGAAACGATTTTGTCAAGCGAATTTTCGCTAAATTTTTCTCTTTTTTCGCAATCGATTGCAAGATTTTTGGAAAAACAAGATTTTATTGGAAAAAACGGAGAATTTTCCTTCTTTGGGACGGCAATATGCCCCTGGTATATAGCCCGAGGCTTGTGCTTGCGCAACTGCCTATTCTCACGTACCTTTGAAAGCACAATCCTAAATCCTGTATCTGTGGTCGCTTTGTTGTTTTTCTGCCCTTCATTGCGGTTTTTGCCCTGGCCGGGGTCTATGCCGAGCGAAAAGTTTCGGCTTATATTCAAGACCGGCTGGGCCCTACCGAGGTGGGGCGTTTTGGTTCCCTCCAAACGGTGGCCGATATTCTGAAGCTTTTGATGAAAGAAGACATTGTGCCAGCCCAGGCCGACCGCCGCCTTTTCAAACTGGGCCCTTTGATTATTTTCGTATCGGTTTTTGCCGGCTTTGCCGCCATTCCTTTGGGGCCTTCGCTGGTGGGGGCGGGGCTGCAGGTGGGCATTTTTTATGTCCTGGCCATCATTTCGCTGGATGTGGTGGGCATTCTGCTGGCGGGTTGGGGCTCACACAGCAAATTTCCCTTGCTGGGGGCCATGCGGGCGGTGGCGCAGATTATTTCCTACGAAATTCCGATTGGCTTGCTGGTGCTGGCCGTCGTGATGATATGCCAAACCCTCGACCTGCAAAACATGGCCTACCAACAAGGCATCTGGATAAGCCAGTATCCGGGCTTGGAGGCCGAAAAAAATTACCTCTTCGGCCTGAAAATTACCGGGGTGGACATCAGCCAGGTGGGCGGCTTTCTGACCTGGAACATCCTGCGCATGCCCTTGCTCAGCATTGGCTTTATCATGTATTTTATTGCTTCACTGGCGGAGTGCAACCGTGCGCCTTTCGATATTCCCGAAGCCGAATCGGAACTCATTGGGGGCTTTCATACCGAATATTCCGGCTTGCGCTGGGCCTTTATGATGCTGGCCGAATACGGAATGATGCTCTTGGTGAGTTTTCTGGGGGTATTTTTATTTTTGGGCGGCTGGAACACCCCCTTGCCCAACCTCGGCCCGCTGGCCCTGGCTCACTGGACAAGTGGGGCCCCGGGAACCGCCTGGGGGCTGGCCACCGGGCTTTTCTGGCTTTTTGTCAAAACTTTTTTATTGGTATTTGTGCAAATGTGGGTGCGCTGGACCTATCCCCGGCTGCGGGCCGACCAACTGATGTACTTGGGCTGGAAAGTGCTGGTTCCTTTTGCTTTGGGGCTGGTGCTGCTTTGTGGAGTCTGGCGGCTTTGGATGGTTTAAACAAGGGGCAAGGCTTCATTTTTTTTGCTTTCTCGGAGAAAGGCGCAAGCCACCGCATACTAAATTTTTGCCCCAGCCTTTCTGGCATTTATCAAATACGCACCTTTAAAATCTCGCCCCAATGCGTGGTATAGCGGGGCGAAAGCCACTCTGTGCGGGCGCGTAGGGTGGGCTGAGTGCCAAGGGCGGCCAGTTGTACCTTGCGGGCTCCCCAGCGGGCATTGAGGGCATCAAGGGTTTGCATCAGGGCTTTTTGGGTTTTGTCTTGGGCCGGATTCGATAAAAACAAATGACCCTGGATTTGGTCTTCGGGCACGAGGCCAGTAACCCAAACCCCCGCCTTGCGATAGGCATACCCTTCGCGATAGATGATTTGCAAAGCCCGAAAGGCCGCCTTTACAAGCTCGGGCGTGTAGTGCGTGGCCAGGGGAAGGCGCAGGGTTTGGCTATTGCGGTATTGTGCTTGTTCGGGACGGAAAGAATCGGTACGCAAGAAAACCGAAAGCAGGGTAGGGGTGCTTTGCTGAAGGCGGAGTTTTTCGCCCAGCCGGGTGGCAAACAAAGCAATTTTCTCTTTAAGAGGGGCATACGCCGTGAGGGCCTGGGCAAAACTTCGGGAAACGCACAGACTTTTTTTAGACACTACCTCTTCCAGGCCGAGGCAGGACTGCCCGCGTAGTTCCAGGGCCAGGCGCAGGCCCACCACCGAAAGGTGTTTGCGCAGCCAGACATCCGATTGCTGACAAAACTGCTGAGCCGTAGTAATGCCCCTTGCCCCAAGAAAACGCCCGTATTGCGGCCCAATGCCCCAAACTTTGGCAATGGGAAAGTCTTGCCGGGCGGCTTGGATATCTGCTTCGGTTTGCAGCACCAATACCCCGCTCTCCTCGTGGCGGGCCAGTTGATTGGCCATTTTGGCCAGTACTTTGGTAGGCCCTATCCCAATACGGGTCGGAATCCCAGTACATTGGGCTACGGTCTGTTGCATGGTGCGGGCATATTGGGGCAGGGGCAGAGGATAGCCGCTCAGGTTCAGAAAACATTCATCAATAGAATAGACCTCTACCTCGGCCACAAACCGCCGGAAGATATTCATCACCCTTTGCGAAAGGCTGGCATACAGGGCATAATTGGAAGAAAAAACGGCTATTCGATGCTTTTTTACCAGTTCTTTCACCTGAAAAAAAGGAGCCCCCATTTCTATCCAGGCTTTGGCTTCGGGCGAGCGGGCCACCACACAGCCATCGTTGTTGGAGAGCACTATCACCGGCCGCTGGGCCAAATCTGGGCGAAATACCTTTTCGCAGGAAGCATAAAAACTCACGCAGTCAGCTAGACCAAACATTGCTCAGCGAATATGATGAATGACATTGGTAACTACCCCAAAAATGCGCACATCCATAAATTCTGTTAACACAATATCCCGATAGCGGGGATTTTCGGCTTTCAGGATAAGCTGGTCTTTTTGTTTACAGTAGCGCTTCACGGTAAAATACCCGTCAATGGCTACCAGCACAATGTCGCCATGAGCGGGCAATAATGATTTGTCCACCACCAGCGTATCGCCGTCCAGGATATGGGCATTGACCATGCTGTCGCCTTCTACCCGCACCACATACGTGGCTTCCCGGTCTTTGACCAGCAGGTCATTAAAATTGAGGTCGGCTTCTTCAAAATCGTCGGCGGGAGAAGGAAAACCGCAGGGCACACGTACTTCATAAAACCGAAGGTGGGGGGAAAGGGGGTCTTGGAGCTGTATTTTTTCTTAAGGTAGAGATGGACATGGGTGATTTTGCTAAAAAAAGTGTATTTGCTACTATTTTTTAGCAAAATCTGTACTAATCAAAAAGCCTTTTTAAAAATGAGGCCTTTTTTTGCAAAAAAAAAGCCTTTGCTCCGGGCAAAGGCTTTGCTTGTGAAGGCAAGGGCTTAAAAATCAAAAACATCGTCTTCGCTGGCTGGGCGTTGGCCACGATTGTTGCGCCGGTTTTCCATGCGATTGCGAAAGTTTTCTTTGGCTTCGGCCTTCATTTGCTCATACTTGGGTTTTTGCGTTTCGGTAAGCAGGGCGATGATTTTTGTGTCCCGGGTTTGTTCAATACTTCTTTTGCGTTCCGACATATCCGCCCGCAGGGCTTGCATTTCTTCGGGGCTGAGGGGATTGCCCTGGCGGGCTTCGCGCGTAGCTTTCAGTTCGTTGCGCAGGGCTTCATTGGCCTGGGCTGCTTCCAGGTTGATGAGGTAAATCTGGCCCTGCTGTGCATCGCTGAGCTCGAGGCGTTCGTCCATGCGCTTGGTCATGGCTTCGGCACTTTGTTCGGGGGTACGATTTTGGTTTTGGCCCGGGCCTTGCCCGTTGCGTAAGCCAGGCCCTTGGGCGTGGGCCAGGCTAAGCAGGGAAAAGGCGAAAATGCCCAACATCCATAATTTTTTCATAAACCAATTTTGTTTAAAAAGTTTATTTGTTTTCAGGCATAGACGCGGGCCAGGCGCACAGGTTTAAGCCTGACCCTCAAAAAAATAGCCTCGGCAAGCACTAGGCATATATCATCAATACGGTGTTTTTCTCCACATTCTGGCCTTTTTCTACCTTGACCGTTTTGATGATGCCATCGGCGGGGGCTTTGATGATGTTTTCCATCTTCATGGCTTCCAGGATAAGGAGGGTATCGCCTTTTTTGACCGAAGCACCCGCTTCTGCCTTCACCTCGATAATGAGACCGGGCATAGGGGCTTTCACATCCGACACCTTGGCGCTGGCGTGGCGGTCCATGCCCAGGCGCTGAAACAGAAGGTCAAAGCGGTCCTGGGCCTCTGTTTCATAAATCTGGTCATTGATGCGGAGCAAGAACTTTTTTTCGGTATAATTGGCCGAAAGCAGTTCCACCCTATAGGACTGCTCGCCCCGCACCAGGTGGTAGGTGCCCGGCTTGAGGGTGAGCAGGTCCCAGGACTGGGCCTCCCCATTGAGCCACCATTGGCCTTCTTTGCGTTCTATTTCGGTAATCCGAGCTTGCGCTTCGGTTTGATATGCAAGTTGGGTTTTGACTTTAAGCATAAGGGTACAGAATTATTCCAATAACTTGTTTACTTTGCAAGAGCTTTTCAAAGTTGAAAAACAAAAATGAATCCTCCCACACTTGCTGGATTTTTTATGCGCATGCTCCGGGTTTTTTTTCTTTTTTTGGTTTGGAGGACAAGGCCTTTTGGCGCAAATCCCGCCGGACTCCCTGCCGCTTCGGCCTACGCCAACGCGTTTTTTTGACCTTTTGCACACCCGCCTGGCCCTCGAGCCCGATTTTGCCCGGCAAGCCCTTTCGGGGCTGGCCGACCTGAGCCTCGTGCCTTATTTTTATCCCCAGTCAGTCTTGCAACTGGCCGCCAAAAGAATGGAAATTCAGCAAGTAGAGCTATTGCGCGGAGCAGAAAAAGTGCCCCTGTCTTTTCAACATGAGGGGCAAAAGCTGCACATTGTCCTCGATAAAAGCTATACCCGCCAGGACACCCTCCGGCTATCCATTGCCTATATTGCCCGCCCCGAAGCCGACTGGCCGCAGGCGCACCTGCCTTCGCACGAGAAGGGCCTTTTTTTTATCAATCCGGAAGGAAAAATCCCCGACATCCCTACCCAACTCTGGACACAGGGCCAAAGCGAATCGGCTTCCTGCTGGTTTCCGACCCTGGATGTGCCCAATGAAAGAGCTACACAGGAGATTTATCTCACGGTAGAAAAAAATTTGCTACTCTCTCTAATGGGGAGCTGGTCTATCAGCGCGAAAACCCCGATGGCACCCGCACCGATTACTGGAAGCTGGACCAGCCCCATGCCCCTTACCTGGCCACCATTGTGGTAGGGGAGTTTGCCATTGTCAAAGACCAGTGGCAGGGCAAAGAGGTGAGCTATTATGTAGCCCCTGCATTTGCGCCCCACGCGCGGGCCATTTTTGGAAAAACCCCCGCCATGCTCGATTTTTTCTCTCAAAAACTTGGCATCGCCTACCCCTGGAATAAATATGCCCAGGCAGTCGTCCAACATTTTGTGTCGGGGGCCATGGAAAACACGACCGCTTCGGTGTTTTATGACTATGTGCAGGTAGATGCCCGGTCTTTGCAGGATGAGCACCACGAAAGCATTATTGCCCACGAACTCATGCACCAATGGTTTGGCAACCTGGTTACGTGCGAAAACTGGGCCTACATCACCCTCAATGAGCTTTTGCCGATTATGCTGAATATCTTGGGCCGAGCACCAATATGGCCAGGAAGAAGCCACTATCTCGGCCTGGAACACTGGCAAAACTACCTCAGCGGATTTTGCCAAAGCCCCCCAGCCCCATCATCCGCACCCGCTATGCCGACCCTGACGACCTTTTGACGCGCATACCTACGAAAAGGGGGCGGGTTTTGCATGCCTTGCGCAAGTATGCCGGCGAGGCAGCTTTTTGGGAGGCCTTGCAGCAATATTTGCGGCAGCACGCCTACCAGGCCGTGGAGCCCGAGCACCTGCGTCAGGCTTTTGAAGCCGTAACAGGTCAGGATTTGCGCTGGTTTTTTGAGCAGTGGTTTTTTGCACCGGGGCATCCGGAGCTGGCGGTGCAGTACCAGTATGATGCGGCGGCCCAATCTATACGCTTGCATTTGCACCAAATCCAGGATTCGCTCCGTTTTCCCGTCTTTCAATTGCCTTTGCCGGTGCGCTACTGGGCCAATGACCAGCACCGCGATACCCTGCTTTGGCTTAAAGAAAGAAGCCAGACTTATGCCTTGCCTTCCTCTTGGCCGCCTCAGGCTTTGTGGGTAGATGAGGGCTTTGACCTGCCAATGACGGTTCGTCAAAGCTTTTCCTCCGAAGAAGCGGCTTTTGTCTATGCCCAGCACCCCCGGCTGGCCACCCGCTGGCGGGTCTTACAATCGCAGGCCTTACCCACAGGCCAGGAAATCTACCAAAAGGCACTTCAAGATGCTTTTTGGGGCATGCGCGCGCAAGCGCTGCTGGGCCTGGGAAGCTATCGGGGCAAAAATTGGGAAACCTGGGCCGCCCGAGTGATTCCGCTGGCTTTGCAAGACCCCGTAGCCCGGGTCAGGAGCACTGCCCTGGATGTATTGGCAATTTTTCCCAAGCCGGCTTTGTTTCTCGATACTTTCCACCGTTGCCTGAGCGACTCCTCTTATGAAGTGCGGGCGGCGGCCCTTTGGCATTATTGGCAAAACGGGGGGGCGGAAACCGAAAAATGGATGGAAAAATATGCTTGGCTGCCCAGCCGGGCCGTGGCCGAAGTGGTGGCTTCTTATTACCTGGCCAACAAACGACTGGATAAAGCCGACTGGTTGCTAAGGCAGATACGCCAAAGCGATAATTGGAGCGATTATACGCTTTTGGAAGATTTTGCCGCGTATCTCAAAAAATGCCCCGAAGCAATAGAAAAGCAAGGCGTAGAGGTCTTGAAATACATTGTAGAAAAAAGTGGCACCGACTGGCATCGCCTGGCGGCCTTCAATGCGCTTTACCCCTGGAGAAACCAGGCGGAGGTAGCCGCGCTGCGCGATAAATACCGGGAAGAACTGGAAAAAGTGTTTTTGGAAAGTCAGGAAGATTAAAACACAGACATAAAAGGCATCACATCACAAGGGTTTGCTCGAGCCATTCCAGGGCGGGTTTTTCTTCATGAAAATGCCGGATGAGCAAATCTCCCGGCTCAATCAGTTTTTCCAGCTCCTGAAAAAGCTGCATCACGGAAATATTTGAGATGGATTCTTCGGGAACCACGTGGGCATAGCAACGCAAATCGTTTTTGAGAAAAGCAGGCTGCAAAAGCTGGGACAGCCAGACTTGTTCATCTGGGCTAATGGGATAGAGAAAATCCTGGCATTGGTTAAAGAGGGCCAACGGGCGGTATTGGACAAAAATAGATTGCCAAATTTGCATTTCCTGCCGAAAGACCTGGCTGGGCATAAACTCGGTCTCGGCAAACCAGTGGGTGTAAAGGGTTTGGGCGTTGTTTATCAAGCGGTGGTACACATATTTTGACTTGTGAAGGGGGCGTTTCATCAGGATGGCATTTTGTGAGATAGTATATAAGTAAACAAACTTAATAAAAAGCAAGTCTATTTTCAAGTAAATCTCACCTAAAATCCAATTTTATTAGTTTCTCTTGCCTATTTCCTTAGAAACATAGTTATCTGGCCGTAGCCAATTGATGCCGAACTTCCATCAGCGCAAAACCCAGTAAGTTTTGTCCTTTCCAGTAGGCCGGCTGGGTGGCCAGCGGATTTTGCGCGCCCATCCCTATGCCCCAAATCTGGTCGCGGGGGCTGGCTTCTACCAGTACGGCCGGGGCCGTATCCAGCAAAAAGGTTTTGAGGGCTTCGTGCTGCGAAAACTTGTGATGATTGCCCTGCACCACAATCTCAAAACGATGATTTTCCCAAACAGCCTGGTCAAAAGCCGCTACTTTTCGCCCCAGGGCTTTGGCTTCGGCAGGGTCCGGGGCCAGCAAAATCTGAGGATAAATCTCCTCATCGCCAAAAAGGCGGGCTTTTTGGGCCATCATCCAGTGCTCGGCGGTGGCAAACACCTCTGCTTCTACCACAAAGGGAGCTTCCCACCATTGGCTCAGGCAAGAAGCCGTGATGCGCCCGTCCGCAGCAGGCTGATGCCCCCAAAAGAAGAGATATTCCAGGGGCTGGCCTGTGTCTATGGTGTTTAGCAGCCAATTTAGGTGATAAGTCATGGTTGAGTAGGATTGGGCAAACAGAAAAGGAAAGGATTTTGTGAGTCAGGGTGAAAAGAACCAAAAGCAAATTAATGGGTTTGGGTCATTGTCTGAAAATAACGCGCCAGCCAGCTATCCTGGGCGGGCTGAGGCCAATTTTTTTGCCAATCGCCTATGCTAGACAGCAAGATGTTGAATACCTGAGTTTCAGGCCGGAGGCTGCCTTCGGCAATGGCTTTCGGAATTTCGGCCAGGCCCAGTGCAGCCACTTGGCCCGGAGTGCTTTCAAAAATCACTTTTTGCCTTTCAAACCAATTGAGGGATAATTCCTGCCCCAAGGCTTGTAGAAAATGCACGGAAGCATCAATGGCACACCCACTTACAGACTGAAAATCCTCGTTGACGGCGATGAGCAGGAAGCGTTGCTGGGCTATTTGTCCCGAGGCCTGGAGGGCCTGCTGGTGGGCCGTCCATTCGCCCAAGAAACTTTGTAGTGCGGCCTGGGCTTTTTTTTCTTCGTCCGGCAACAGGAATCGGTCGGCTTGATAAATCCAAAGGCGACTTGTAATGGGCAAGGAAGCAAAATCAAGAAACATATTCCGATGGTTTTATAAGGGTATGAATGCTTTTTTGGAAAGGCTTTTTGTAAAAGCGATAAATTTCTTGAACAAATTTAGCAAAATTATCCGGTAAGACTTTGTAAAACAGGCTCTTTTTTCTAACTTGACCCAAGTTATCCACAAAAACACAAACCCTTCTTCCTATGCCCACTACCCTTTGCCCCGAAGAACGTAATCTGCATCTGGCCGTAGCCGAGTTGGCTTATGCCCTGGTATTGGCCGACCACCAGGCCCAGCCTGAAGAAGAAGAAGCTTTCATACAGGCTGTTCGCGAATCGCTGGGTGAGGGGGAATGGCTCGCTATTCGGCATTATCAAAAGGTGCAAAATCAGATTCATCCCAATCTGGAAGCCAGCTACAAACACGCCCTCCATTTATTCAAAGAAAATAAACGTGGATTGACAAAGCTGCTTATCCGTAAATTTCTCTATGTCCTGGAATGTGTTGCGGAGGTCATGAAAATATCTTCCGGCGAAAGGGAGTTGATTGAGCGCTTTGAAAAAGACCTGTACCTTATCTTTAATACGAAAGACAATGCCTTGCCTCGCCTGCAAATGAATGCCGAGCGGCGTAATCTTTACAGCACCCTGGGCCAGATGGCCTATGTGATTGTAGTGGCTGACCACACTCTTTTGGAAGAAGAAAAAAAAGTGTTTCGCCAAGTGATTCAGGAGCAATTAGGCGAATTTGGAACCCTGGCCGAATCCCGGTTCCAGGTCTTGTGCCAAATGCCTCCCCCGGACCTGGAGGGCATGTATGAGCATGGGCTTTACCTGATGGAGCAAAATCGGAAGGCCCTTGATGAGCCCATTATCCAGTCTTTTATAGAGGTGCTGGCGCGGGTGGCCGAGGTGGCGGGCATTAGTCCCGAAGAGCGGGGCTATCTCAATCGCTTCCAAAGCGATATTTATCAATCTATGACCAAAGAAAGTCACGAAATCCTGGACTAATGATTAATGCAAAGCCCGTTGATTTGTCACAAATTCCCCCAGATAAGGATGATTTTGAGGGGCAAATCCGGGAATTTTGTATCCAATGGCAAGGCGGACAAAGCCTTTTTCCACAAGCCACCTCCGGCTCTACGGGCATGCCCACTACGATTGTCCTGCATCGCGAACAGATGGTGGCCAGTGCCCGGGCAAGCACCGAAGCCTTGCAGTTATTTCCGCCCTTGAGGGCTTTGCTTTGCCTCAATGCTGCTTATATCGGGGGCAAAATGATGCTTGTCAGGGCGATGGAGGGCGGCTGGGCGCTGGAGGTTGTTGCACCGACCGGACAGCCCTTTCGGGCACTACAAAAAGTGTATCAATGGCCCGAGGAAGCGGTATTGCCGTCTTTGCGGGCCCTTAGGCTGGAGTTTGCGGCCCTGGTACCGCTCCAGTTGCAAAACATCCTGGAAGACCCTCTCGATTTTCGCCCGGCCCTCAACCAGATGCGTGCCCTTATCGTGGGGGGCGCGCCCGTGAGCCCGCTCCTAGAGCAGGCCTGCCAAAGCCTGTCTGTGCCGGTCTATAGCACGTATGGAATGACCGAAACGGTTTCGCATGTTGCCTTGCGACGCATCAACGCTTCGCCTCCTCAGGATTATTTTGAGACATTGCCCGGCATCGAAATCCAAACCAATGCCGAGGATTGCCTTTGTATCAAAGGCGCAGTTACCCGCCACGAATGGCTTGTAACCCGCGACCAAGCCGCCTTGCTTTCTCCGCAGCGGTTTCGTTGGTTGGGGCGGGCCGACCACGTCATCAACAGTGGGGGGATTAAGATTTTTCCGGAGAAACTGGAAAATGCTATTTCGCTCGCTTGGGCACAACTAGGGCCAGTACCGCCTTTTTCGTGGCCGACTGGCCCGATGATACACTGGGTCAGCAGGTGATTTTGGTAGTAGAAGGGCCCGCGCTGTCTTCTCAAACCAAAGAAGCTTTGCAAAATCTACTCACAAAAACTTTATCCCGCTATGAGATTCCCAAAAAAATCGTAACTTTAAAGCGATTTGAGCGGACACCGACCGAAAAAATACGCCGAAAAGCAACATTAGACCTAATCAAAAACTTAACTGCCTAGCGCATACGCAAAAATGCTTTTTCTCTGCTCGAGAAAGCAATCATCATCCAATTGAATCTGGGTTTGCCTGTGTGCCAAGCTTGCATTATGAGCCTTTATCGTGATTTTGAACAAGCCCTGGCGGAGCCGGAAAAGGTGCGAACGCTCTGGTGTGTGCGCAAAAAAATGCGTATTTTATCCGAAAGTATTGGTTTTTTGGGGCACTTGGAAAAGCTCTCGCTGGCCCATAATCCACTCGATGCTTTGCCCGATAGCCTGGCCAGGTTATCGCATTTAAAGCAGCTAAACCTTAGCTATAACCGATTTGCCAATTTTCCGATGCCCTTGCTGAGGCTCGAGAACCTGGCCAGTCTGGATTTACGCCATAATCGCCTCGTGCAGCTTCCCGCGCAAATCAACCAAATGCGGGCTTTGCGCCATCTGAACCTGCGAGGCAATCCTTTAAACCGCCTTCCTGATAGCCTGGCCGAACTGGAACAGCTTGAGAGCCTTTGCCTGGCCCAGACCCAAACCCTGGACTGGGAGGACGTGGTGGAGGTATTGAAAAAAATGCCCCAACTTCAAAGCCTGGATTTATCGCATACTCAACTGAGTGCTTTGCCCGATAATTTTTTTCAGATACAATCACTCCGGCACCTTAACCTTTCGCACAACCCCGAACTGAATCTGGAACATGCTTTTGAGCAACTGGCCAGGATGCCCCAGCTTACTTCTTTGGACCTGCGGCACACCCAGGACCATCTGCCCGAAAATCTGATACATATTCGCTCTTTGCAATCACTGGCCTATCATCGCCTCCAGGCCGATGCGCAACACATTGCCCAGTTGCCCCATCTTAAGGAGCTCATTGCAGAACAGGGTCAACTGACCCGTCTTCCCGATTGGATAATGGAAATCAAGCATCTGGAGAAGCTTCATCTGCGCCACAACCAAATTCAGCAATTACCGGATAATTTTGGGCAACTGACCCAGCTTCGTTATTTAGACCTGCGCCACAACCAGCTCCAGTCTTTGCCGGAGGTACTGGCCCGGCAGCTCCATCAGTTTGAGGAGCTGGCTTTGGAAGGCAACCGAGATTTGCCGGCCCGCCCCATCCGCCGCTTGCTAAAATTTTGCCAGGAAGCGCAACTAAACCCGGAGGAGAAAAGCCTTGCGGCTTGCCTTTGGAATGGCCCACCGCCCCAACTCATTCCTTCACAATGTGCCTCGGCCTGGTGGAAACTTTGGCAACAGCATTTGCCCTTGCTCAACCGGGCGCTGTTGGCTTGGATAGATGCGCACAGCCCAACCGAAGTGAACTTGCCGCCGCCCGGAACCCAAATCTGGCTGGCGGGCCTTAGCCGCCGTTTTGGCATTCGGGAAGCTCAAGCGATTCTGAGCACCTGTCATATCCGGCTTTATCCTGCCCAGCATCCGCCGCCCCAGCCTGATATCATTGTGCTGGGAGACCGGCCCAGCCCCCGGTCTGATTTTCCAGCATCCTTTGAAGGGGAGTGGCGTAGCGATGCGTACTTACAGGCCTTGATGGAGAAGATTTCTCCCTCGCCTCAGTTGCCCAAGAAATCAGTACAAAAGCTCCTGAGTCTTCTCAATAGCCCTGATTCCAGTCATTTGCGCTTGGCTTTGCAAATGCTCAAAGGGGGAGGGCTGCCCGATTGCCTACGCGAAAGTGTGGTGATATTGTATGTTTTTGGACGTGAGCCCAGTCTCAGACAAGGGGCCCGTTATTTTATTCAGAAGTATTTTTCCAACCACCTGCTGGCCCGTTTGCCTTTTTGGGAAGAGATGGGTGAAGAGTTGGTCTTGCAGGAACTGATGCAAGAGCCAGGCCTGGATGCCCAGCGGCTGGCTAATTTGCCTACCGCTATGCCCGCCTGGGGCAAAAGCTGGTGCTCGCCCTGGGAGGCAGTGCTTTTGAAGAACTTATTAAAGAAAAGATTAATTACCAGGGGGTACTATCTCTTCGCTTCAACTTTCGGACTATCTCGCCGCAGCTTAAAGACCTGAGCTATGTGGATAAAATAGAAATTATCGGCTCTGTCTATCATAAAACCAGTCTGGACATAGTGCCTTCGGTACTCTTTGAAATGCCCCAGCTCGAATTGCTTCGTATTGACGATACCCATCTGGCGCATCTGCCTTCAGAAATAGCCCGTTTGCCCCAGCTCAATAACCTGCGCCTGGCCAATAATCGCCTCAAAGACTTACCTGAAAGCCTGGGACAATTGAGTAAATTACAAATTTTGAGCTTGTTTAACAACCGCATCGCACAACTGCCCGAAAGCCTGGGGCAACTGACCGAGCTTCGCGAGCTATGGCTTTTTGCCAATCAACTTCAGGAATTACCCGCCTCGATTGGGGATTTATCCCAACTTGAACGTCTTCATCTTAGTTCTAATCAGTTGCAAGCACTTCCGCCGGAACTGGGCAAGCTGTCTAATCTTAAAGAGCTGAGCCTGTCGGGCAATCCTATCCGGCATTTTCCCGAAAGTCTTTCCTGTCTGCAATCCTTACGTTTTTTGGATGTGCGGCGCAATTCTTACCTAGACCATCGGCAACGCTTTTGGCTTCAAAAGCAATTGCCTAATTGTTCCATACAGTTTTAAATGAACCAGGAAAGATATAGACAGTCATCCTTGCCTTAGGTAAGCTGGGCCAGTAGGCCATCCAGTACCGTCTTGAGGGCTAAAAACATATCTCCCAACACGGATTCATCTTCCAGCAGTGGAATGCCGTCTTCGTCTTCGCTGTCTAGAACAGCAAAAATAAACACCAGTATATCGCCCTGGGGATATTCTTCGGCAAGCTGCTCGATGGCTTCGGCCTGGTTTTGTCGGTCGGCATCTCGCAAAAAGCCCAGATTTTCTTCATTGTCCTGGTCGGCTTGGTCTATGGCTTCCTCACTCAGGAGCGGCAGGGGGGGCACGATACTTTTGAGAATATACCAAAGCTCCATACCCAGGGTCAGTAGGGTTTCGTGCTCTTCATCCGTAAAATCATCCTCGCCAATGGCCGTGAGGTAGGCTACCAGATGAGGCTGCTCTTCCATAAATTGATTGAGCAGGCTTTCAATCTCGGCATCGGAAAGTTGATTGAGGCTTGCAGAAAGGTCTTCTATTTGTTCAAAAGGAATAAAATCCATTGGAGAGGAAAATTAATCGTACATTCTGAGAGGGTAAAAGTGCCTCTTTTTTGATTGTAAACAAAGGGCGACGGCAATTATTTTTTCGAGTGCCTGAATCTTTCAATGGCTCTTTCGCTGACGAATCATACCGCCTTTGGTATCATCTACCCGCTGTTGGATAATAAAAGCCCGGTCGTCGATGTCGCGGATTTCATTTTGCAATTTCACCACCTCCAGACGGGTGATAACGGTATAAAGCACATTCATTTCGGTTTTTTCCAGCCCCTTTTCGGCTTTGAACACCGTAACACCACGGCCCATTTTTTCCAGAATCATCTGCCGGATGGCCTCGTTTTGCATAGAAATAATGAATACCGAGGTATAGCCTTCCAAGCCACGCAGCACAAAATCGACGGTTCGGGAAGCAAAAAAATAAGTCAGCATGGCATAGAGGGCGGTCTCGAGGCTGATGAGCCAGGCAGCAAATGAAAAAATGACCAAATTGATAAGGGTAATGCCTTCTCCTACGGAGAGAATGGTATTACGGCTCAGATAAAAAGCCAAGACCTCAGTGCCGTCTAATACACCATTGCCCCGGATGGCCAGCCCTATGCCTGCCCCAAGGAAAAAACCTCCAAAAACGGCCACCAGCAGCTTGTCGTGGGTAACCACCGAAAAAGGAAACAATTCTAAGATCAGGGCCAGCCCTCCTATGGCCAGTAAGGTGCGCAAGGCAAAGCCCCGCGATACCTGCCAAATGGATAAGAAAACAAAAGGAAGATTGACAATGAAAATCCAGAAAGCCAAATCAAACCCTACCAAGCGATAGAGCAGCAAAGAAATCCCCATTGCGCCGCCATCCAAAAAATTATTGGGCAATACAAAACCTTTCAAGCCAAATCCGGCTAAAAATACACCTAAAAAGAGTAGTAGGAGGGATTTAAACTGTTGGAAAAAGAAGGCTTTTTTTCGGGTACTTGCCATGTCTTTGAGGATAGATGCTTTTTTTCCAAGCGAAAATAAAGAATAAAACATGAAAGGTAACTACTCAGGTAATAACTTTTTAGGCTTGTTGATAAATTTGATGGAGGCTATGCAAGACATTTTGCCCCTTCTTGATGGCCGTATCAATCAGGGATCTGATAGCACAAAAAGCATCCACCCCAGATTTGAACATTCCCGATACTTTGACTTTGACCTTGACATTTCGGATGGCACGTTCAGAACCATTATTGTCTGGGGGTACTTCCAAGTGATAGAGCGTGGTCAGGAGCCAGTCTTTGTACTTGGTCATCGAATCGAGAAAGCGGCGGGAGTGGGGAGATTGGTCTGGGTCTAGCTTGTGTTGAAGTAAGACTTGGAGTTGGGTCTGGAGTTGCCGGGCTTGGGGGCAATAGGCTTGTCCTTCTTGCTGAGTTTGTCTTTTGGCTTGCCAGACCTGGTGGAGCCAATGCTTGAATTGGTGGGCAAAGGGGGTATTTTCACTCTCCACCAGGAATTGTACCTCTCTTTGAAGATGGGCCAGGCAGAGTTGTTTGTCCGTACTGGGGGTTTTGAGCTGAGCGGCCCAGCGGTCGCTTACCAGGATGGCCCCAGGCAAGCCTTCGGGCCACACTTGGGCCACCGTGGCGTAGCCTCTTTGCTTACTGGCCTGCAAGAAGGTCTGTTCTTCATTCTGCCAAACCCAAATCCATTGCCGCTGCCCATTGACCGGCACACTGGTTTCATCACTGCCCACTACCTGAGCCGACTGCAAGGCTTTTTTGATTTCTGCCCGCCAGCAAGCCGAGCGAGTGTACATCCTTTCCAACATATTGGCCAGCGTGCCTTGTGAAAGAGACAAGCCAAAGACATCTCGCAAAAGGCTTTGCAAGCGCGCATAGGGCAAATACTGATAGTGTGCCAAGTAGCTCACCAGGCTGCCTATCTGCGGGCTATACTGCACCGGGGCAGAGGCCAGGCTGGGATAAGCCCCCACATTCTTGGTCTGACAGACAGGGCAGATACGGGCATAGGCCCGATACTCGATGCATTTTACCGCCGGAAGCGATAAATCAAAGACTTGACGACGGGAATGAAAGACCGCCGCCACCTCCCCTAAATCCTGCCCACAACTGACACACCGCCCTGTTTGCAGGTTTACCACCTCGTCGGGCTGAGACCGGCACTCGAGGGTCTGGCCTGGGTGGCCTTCCTGGCCCCCACTGAGCCGTTCACTGGGACGGCGGAGACTTTTCCTGGCTTTGCTTGCAGGCTTGTCCTGAGAGGGGGGCAAGGAGGAGTTTTGAGAGGTCTTCACGACTTTATCGGCCAGGAGTTGCGCCAGCTTTTGCTCCAAATTAACAAGTTGGGCACGCAGTTTGGCATTCTCAGCCTCTAAGTGGTGGATATATTCATCTTTTTCTTGCATTATGACCTAAATTAAAGCCCTAAATCTTAATATTCCAAATTTTTTATTTCCTGAGTAGTTACACCAAAAGCACAAATGCATCTTCAAAAAATCACAAAAGAAATGACTTTTGTCCCTAATCTTCGCTTTTTTTTACCGTTTATTTTCTTGCTGCGTGATTTATCCCTTATCATTGTGATACAAAATTAATCTTCAAGACCAAGATTGGTTGAATTCCCCCTGAAATAATAGTGCAGTTGTAACTGCCTTTGGCTTTTGCATAGCGATTATTTTTTCAAAAGACCCACAAAAACTCGTTTTAAGATGAAAACACTTACCCGTCTCTTCATCCTGATTGGATGTGTGCTATCATTTCAATTTTCTTTTGCCAAAACCTACAACGTCGTCAATGGGGATGTGGCCGGTTTGATTCGAGCCATGGAGGAGGCGAATTCTTCTTCTCAAGATGATGAAATCCTACTGGCCCCAAATGGCCTTTATATTGTTAGCTCGGCTGGTTTTGTTGGCGCCGAAGGATTTTGGAATGATGGAAGCGAAGGCCCACTTGCTTTTCCTCTCATTTCTAATCGGAGTAAATTGATAATCAATGGGCGTGGTGCCACCATCAAAAATCCGATCAATCGCCACTATTCCGACTTTTCATGACACAATTTGCCGCTGATTTTGAATTACATAATCTTACTCTTGAAAATGGAAAAATAATTTAGGTGGTGCAGCTGTTTTTATTTCATTTCTAGGAACATTTTTAGCAGATAACTGCCAGTTTATTAATAATCAAACTGTGAATGATTATGGAGGAGCCATTAAAATTCGAAGTCGCTCAAAAATAATCATCAAAAACACACTTTTTCTAGATAATCAGTCCTTTCAGAATGGTGGGGCACTCTACAACACTTTATCCGACCTGGAAATGATAAACTGCCAGTTCAGACAAAATAAAACTGCTTCTTCCGGAGGTGGCGCATACGTGGACGGAGGCCGAGGAGACAATGGACAGGTAGTTTTTGACCAGTGTATTTTTGATTCTAATGAATCAGGGCTGGCTATTGAAGGAGGAGCTGGAGGGGGGCTTTATCTTTATTCTTATAATTTGGGCAAGGCTTGGGTAAAAAATTGTACCTTCAAAAATAATTATGCACACGGCGAAAAAGGTTATGGCGGTGGGCTTGACTATTCAAGCGAGACACTCATCACAGAACATTCAGAGTATCCATACACAAATACCGGAAATGATACTTATTTATTCTTACACAATTCTGCTTTCTATAATAATCACAGTAATTACCTTGGTGGCGGCATCATATTCGGAAGAGGGGAAGGCGAGATGGTGAATTGCACTGTCGCTTACAATTCGGCGATTCGTACTTCCAACACTGGTGGCACAGGTGGTGGGCTTTATCTTAATGATTTTGAACTGAGCATAGCAAATTGTACTATTGCATACAACATTACCAAAGGTAATGCAGGTGGAATTGCCACTAGTCAGGAGGTCACCGCCTGACCTAAATCTACAATACCATTATTGCTTATAATGAATCAGGCAATAAGCAAGAAAATTAAAAATAATTGTCTGGCTACCTATCAGGGATCTAACAACATTGAATTTCCCGATATTCTTCGTTCATCCTCATTAGAAACAATCTGCACCCCCAATATCCTCATCGCCGACCCACTCCTGGGCCCTTTGCAGGACAATGGCGGCCCTACCCTGACTATGGCCCTGCTGCCGGGCAGCCCGGCCATTGATGCGGGCGGAAATTTCCCCCTCACGACCGCTACCGACCAGCGTGGCTCAGCCCGAATTGGAAAGCCAGACATTGGAGCCTTCGAGCTAAATCTCGAGCAGGATTTTGCCATTAACCAAGTCGTTTTGATAAATGCGGACAATGACACAGAAATAAAGACCTTTTCAGAAATTGAGTTGATAGACCTCAGCCAGCTAAGCACTCAAAATTTCAGCTTTCGTGCTGACCCCCGCATTACGCCCGGCAGTATCAAATTTGAACTTAGCGGCCCAATAAATCATACTCAGGTAGAAAATGCTGCCCTTTATGCTCTTTTTAGCAATAATGGCAATGACTTTTTCGGCCGTATTTTCCCCGTAGGACTCTATCAACTAAAAGTAACCCCTTATGCCGGAAGGAATACAAGCGGGCAGGCCGGACCAAGCCTTGTTTTTGGCTTCCGAGTGGTAAACCAAAGCAGCCCGCAACAAGTAGTCGCACTGGGTCTGATCAATGCCAATACTGACAAAGTAATAAAATATCTGACCGAAGGTTGTCAGGTAAATCAGGATGAAATCCTGGAAAATAACCTTAGTATTCGTGTCCTTACCCTCCCAGAAACAGTGGGCAGTGTGGGGATGCAACTCAATGGTCCACTCAATATCCTGCGTACTGAAAACCAATCTCCTTACGCTTTATTTGGTGATGTGCCGCGTTGGGACTACTTGGGACAGTTTTTTCCGGCCGGTGCTTATACTTTTTCGGCCACACCCTATTCTAAAAGCAACCTTACAGGCATTCCGGGGCTGGGCAGTAATATTGCCTTCACCATTTCAGGAAGCAATGATCCCTCTTTCCGCTTAGAATTAAGTACCGATGGCAATGGTACAGCCCGGGTGCTCCCCAATCAGACTAGTTTTAATTCTCCCACCAATATTACCCTTGTGGCCAATCAATCGAGTGGCTATGCTTTCAGTAATTGGACACAAGCCAATGGGGCCGTCATTAGCACGGCCAATCCCTATACTTTTACCATTACCACAAATCAACAAATACGCGCAAATTTTAGCCCGGTAAGCAATCAGCCCACCATCAGTGGCGCAATGCTCATCAATGCGGCCAACAGCCAGGAAGTATTTTTACTCCAAAACGGACAGACACTTTCGCTCAACCAACTGGCCCTTAACAACGGAATAAGCCTGCGTGCCGATGCACCCAGCCAAACCAAAAGTGTGCGCTTTATTGTTAGTAATTCCTCAGGCAATGTCCTCATTAACCGAGTTGAGAATCTCAGACCCTTTTCGCTCTTGGGCGATAACCAAATCACTTATGTACCTTGGTTTCCAGCTAGTGGTGCTTATATCCTTACCCTCATCCCTTACTCAGCCACGCAGGCCAGCGGCTTCACTGGCCCCAGCTATACTTTAACATTCAGCATTACCCAATCTAATCTCCCCGCTGCACGCACCACAAGCTCCAAATCAGCCTCCGGGGACGCATCGGCTTTCCAGCTCTATCCCAACCCTACTGACACGGGCCTGATTTATCTACAAACCCCGATAAGTCACAGCCCATTGGCCCGTGTGGAGATTGTAGATTTTGCCGGAAAGACACTTCAGACAATTTTGCCTTCCTCTTTATCCAAAGTTGCGGCCTCAGAAAATACCTGGCAAATCTCCTTAAATGGCTTCGCTCCGGGGGCATATATACTCAAAGCCCTACACGCAAACGGCGAAATAGTTACTCTAACTTTCATAAAGCAATAGATTCTGCTGGCTTCTACCTTTTATATCCCAGGCCGTATTCACTCGGTCTGAGGATATTTTTGGCCCTATCCAATCGCAACTTGGACAATGGCTAAGAAAAATTTACTGACTACTGGTCATTTTTTAAATTATAATTCATACATTGACGGCCCGTAAGAAGGCATAAAAAAGCGTGTAGAATAAGTAACTGACTTTCAATTAATTACTAATTTTATGGCTTCCTTTGGGCTCGAAACGAATTTTAGAAAATATGACCACTTATAAAATTGCCTTATTGAAAGGGGATGGCATAGGCCCCGAAGTAGTTCAGGCGGCACATCAAGTATTGGAGGCGGTGGCCCGGAAAGCGGATTTCTCGCTATCTTTTGAGGAGGCCCTCATAGGACACGCGGCCATTGAAGCTACCCAAAATCCTTTGCCTGAAGAGACCCTGGAAGTTTGCCAAAAAGCGGATGCCATTTTGCTGGGCGCGGTGGGACACCCACAGTATGACGAAGACCCCCGCCGCACGGTCCGCCCGGAACAGGGCTTGCTAAGCCTTCGTAAAAGCCTGGGTTTGTACGCCAATGTCCGTCCCATTCAGGTCTTTGAAGAATTGCGGGAGGTCTCCCCCCTTCGCCCTGAAGTCATTGCCGGAACAGATATTGTGTTTTATCGGGAGCTTACTGGGGGCATCTATTTTGGCCAACCCCGCGAAAGAAGGGATGAAGGAAATACGGCCCTAGATACGATGATTTACACCCGCGCCGAAGTGCGCCGAATTGCCCACAAGGCCTTCACAGCGGCGATGGCCCGTCAAAAACGCTTGTGTTCGGTGGACAAAGCCAATGTCCTTGAGTCTTCCCGGCTTTGGCGCGAAACTGTCAATGAAATTGCCCGGCAATACCCCGAGGTGCAGGTCCAACACATGTATGTGGACAATGCGGCCATGCAACTCATCAAAAACCCTCGTTTTTTTGATGTGGTGCTCACGGGCAATATGTTTGGGGATATTCTTACGGATGAGGCTTCACAAATCACGGGCTCACTGGGCATGCTTCCTTCGGCCTCTTTGGGAGACGGAGTAGGGCTTTTTGAACCTATCCACGGCTCTGCTCCCGACATTGCGGGCCAGGGTATTGCCAACCCTATGGCCACCATCTTGTCGACGGCGCTTTTGCTGGAGCTGGCTCTTCAACAGCCCGGAGCGGCCCGGATGGTACGCCAAGCCGTACAGGCCACCCTCGCGGCAGGCTTCCGAAGCCCGGACCTTGCCCATGCCCATACCCCCCCTGCAATGGTTTTGAAAACCGAAGCCATCACCCAAAAAATTATCGATTTTTTACCTTAATGATTTCTTCTCAATTTTAATATTGATTCCTCTCATGACAGACCGAGTATATATTTTTGATACGACCCTACGCGACGGAGAACAGGTTCCGGGATGCCAATTGAGTACCCTGGAAAAAGTAATGATTGCCCAGGAGTTGGAAACACTGGGGGTAGATGTAATTGAAGCCGGATTTCCTATCTCCAGCCCGGGTGATTTCCAATCCGTGATTGAGATATCGAAAGCCGTGAGCGAACCTGTCATCTGTGCGCTGAGCCGGGCAGAAAAACCCGACATCGAGGCCGCCGCCCAAGCCCTCCAATATGCCAAACGTAAACGTATTCATACTGGCCTGGGAGCATCGGACTATCATATCCGGCATAAATTTAATAGCACGCGGGAGGCCATCCTGGAAAGGGCCATTGCCGCCGTCAAATATGCCAAATCTTTTGTAGAAGAGGTGGAATTTTATGCCGAAGATGCCGGAAGAGCCGATTGGGACTTTCTGGCCCAAATGGTAGAAGCCGTTATTCACGCCGGGGCTACGGTGGTCAATATCCCGGATACAACGGGTTTTCGCTTGCCCACTGATTATGGCGCAATGATTCGGCACTTGAAAGAAAATGTGGCCAACATTCACAAAGCCATTATTTCGGTACACTGCCACAATGACCTGGGCCTGGCTACAGCCAACAGCATTGCCGGGCTTCAAAATGGCGCAAGGCAGGTAGAAGTAACGCTCAATGGCATTGGCGAGCGGGCCGGAAACACGGCCCTGGAAGAAATCGTGATGATTCTCAAAACCCATGCCCACCTGCAACTCCATACCCACATCCAGACCCAAAGGCTCTACCCTACCAGCCGACTGGTTTCCCGGCTGATGCGCATGCCTATCCAGGCCAATAAGGCCATTGTGGGCCGAAATGCTTTTGCCCATTCTTCGGGCATTCATCAGGATGGCGTCTTGAAAAACCGGGAAAACTACGAAATTATTGACCCCGAAGAAGTAGGAGTGGCTCAGTCTTCTATCCTACTCACGGCCCGAAGCGGTAAACACGCCCTGCGGCATCGCCTGGAACAACTGGGATATTATTTTTCAAAAGACGAGGTCAAAGAACTTTACCCCCGTTTTCTGGAAATGGCCGATGCCAAAAAGGACATCTGTGACGAAGACCTGATTGCCTTGGTTGGCGACCGGGGCGGCCGACGCAAGCTCGAGTTGCTTGATTTTGAAATGAAAATTAGCCAGCAACACGCCCCCTGTGCCAAAATAAAACTTCGCTATCGTGAAAATATTATCCAGGTAGAGGCCTCGGGTAAAGGCCCGGTGGATGCCGCTTTTTCGGCCATCAACCAAATCGTGCAACTGGATGTAAGACTGGAAGAATACCAATTACAATCTATGAATGGCGGAGCCGATGACAATGGCAAAGTTCACTTGCAACTCAGCTATGCCGGAAATTATTATTATGGCTTTGGAGTAGATGATGATATTATTCTGGCCTCAGTACATGCTTATCTGGATGCCCTGAATAAAATTACGGCCTAGTTTCCATGCTCAAAATAAGCGCAACGAAGTTTGCTCCATCCTGCTTCGTTGCTACTTTATTGAAGGAAGCGTCGCTTTTGGCTGGTAATTGGCGGGCAAAAGCCGCGCTTGGATTACGACATCTTCCAGGGGCCAATCATCGCTTTTGTCCACCTCCAGGGCCGCAATCCTGTCAATCACCTCCAGGCCTTCAACGACTTCTCCAAAAACCGTATATTTATTATCCAGATGTGGCAAGCCCCCCAAAGTGGCATACGTTTGTATTTGCGCGGCTGAATAGCTAAGGCCGTTTTCGCGACCCAGGGCCTGGGCTATTGCCGGCGGCACAGGTGCTCCCTGCACAATATAAAATTCAAATGGACTGGAAAGCATCTCAGGATTGTTTTCATCGTGCCGTGGGCTGGCAATGGCTCCTTTTTTATGTATGTATTGCGCTGGCTTAAATTCGGCCGGCACAAAATATTTACCAATGGCGTTTTTTTCTTACGAATGACCGGGTCATCCAGGTTGCCGCCTTGAATAATCATATCTTTCACCACCCGATGAAAAACTGTGCCATCATAATAACCTCGCGCTACAAGTTGGAGAAAATTTGCCCGATGCAGAGGGGTGTGCTCATAAAGCCGGATAATCATCGTGCCCAGGCGGGTTTCCAGGCTTACATAATTTGAAACCTGCGTTTTTGCATATTGACTAAGGACTTCCTGCGCATTTTGGGTCGTCAACAAAGGCAGGGATTCTGCCTGGTTGCGGGTCTCGTTTGCTTTGGATGGTGCAGCCTCAGCCTCCTCAGTCAGGATGGATTTAGGAATATCAGAAGCAGGTTTTTCCTGGCAGGCAATCACCGAAAGAAAAATCCATCCCCAAATAATCGGTAAATACTCGGCTAACAGCCAATCCTGTTTGTAAGCTATCATATAAAATGGTATTAATGTGCAAAAACTCATTCATTGAATAATTTCTGGCAATACTGTATTTAGCTGAAAAAAAATCTGATAAAGTAAAACTTTCTCTACAAAAAATACAACTTTTATTGGCTTTAAAGGTATAAAATTCTTTATAAGAAGCAGGAAATGCCTTCACCTATCTATAGGTAAGCGTGAAAAATTTGTTCTTAAAGTTCCATAAAAGCACCGATAGGTGAGTGTAAAAATATCGGCTTTGTTGCTTTTTTGCGCAACTTTATTAAAAAAAATGCATTGACACCAAAGACAAAGCACTTGACACCCATTGAAGAACACATTGTAAGCCAGGTTAAAAGAAAAAGGCAGGAGAAAAACATGAGTCAGGCCGAACTTGCCTTTCAACTTGGGGTAAGCCCCGGGTTTATTGGCAATGTTGAGAGTGGCAATTACGGCAAAAAGTACAATCTCAATCACATCAATCGCCTGGCCCGGATTTTTGAATGTAGTCCTAAAGACTTTTTGCCGGAAAATTGCCTCCCCGAAAGCTAAGCCCGGCTTTTTTGTTTTGACTTTTCTTGCTTCCAAACCCTCGTTTTTCAAGGGAGGGTTTGCTCCTTTATTATTCTTTCATCTACTTCTATTCCCACTCAATCGTGGCCGGAGGTTTAGAACTTATGTCATACACCACCCGATTCACCCCCTTCACCCGGTTGATGATTTCATTGGCAATCTTTCCGAGCAACTCATAGGGCAAATGTACCCAATCGGCCGTCATGCCATCCAGGCTATGGACAGCCCGCAGGGCCACCACATTTTCGTAGGTGCGTTCGTCGCCCATTACCCCTACACTTTGTGTATTGAGTAATATAGCCCCAGCTTGCCAGATGCGTTCATACCAGCCCTGGGTTTTGAGCAATTCAATGTAGATATAGTCGGCCTCTTGCAAAAGGGCTACCTTCGCCGGGGAGATTTCACCCAGAATCCGAATGCCCAAACCTGGCCCCGGAAAGGGATGCCGGTTTAAAATAGCCGGGGGAAGTCCCAGCGTGGCCCCTACCCTCCGCACTTCATCTTTAAACAAATTACGCAATGGTTCCACTACTTTGAGGTGCATTTTTTCGGGCAAACCACCCACATTATGATGCGATTTGAT
>JAAUUB010000235.1 GCA_012031215.1 Microscillaceae bacterium
GCCTCAAAGCCTGCGTCTCCTGGGCCTGGATTTGAAGTCTATGCCCCTAGGGGAGGTGCAAAAATACCTATCTTACTGGCTCCCGGTGCCGAGGTAGTGGATGGAACGGAGTTTTTCAGCTACCGAATGATGCAGGAGGGGGGGGAAGTCAGCTTGAATAGCAAGAAATTAGGACAAACCCCAGCCACGACTTTTTTCCTCAAACAAGGCCCAAAGGGCTTCCTGGTCGGGCGGGGGCTGGTCGCAAGAAAGGCTTTCACCTCTGCCCAGGCAGACTCAAAGGCTTCTTTTTTCTTCTTCTTTGAAAACCAGGCACTGCGATAGTGCTCGTGAAGCCTCTCCAGATAAAGAAAGGCAATTGTGGCATAGGCCTTGACATCTGGCTGTTTGCGGGCCTCTTGGTAGCGTTCTTCCAGTTCGGGCAAACTTAGCCCGGCCAAATCGCTTGCCTCTTCCCCGGCTAGATAAGCTTCTTGGGACTCATCTTCCTGCAAGTGTGCTTCGGCCAGGTCGGTTTGGGTATCCAAGCCTCTTTCCTGGGCTTCGGCCAGCAGTTCCGTGGCCTTTTGGCGCAGGGCCGGGTCCTCAATATCGTCCTGCGATTTTTGCAAATAGTACACCACCATACCTGCTGAGGCCGAAGGATAGGCCCCCAGCATGGCCTCCAGCGCGAAAAGATGCCGGCGGATGGCTTCGGGATGCTGGCCTTTTTCCTCGTAGAGCGTGCCCAGGTAGTAATGCAATTCGCCTTTCCATTCGTGAACTTCCAATTGCTCAAAAAGCTGCTCGGCCAGGAGGTAGTCTTCAAAGGCAGCCTCTTTTTGGTCCTCTTCATCATACCAAAGCCCCCGGTAAAGGTGCCAAAGGGCCAGCCGGAGCGCATCATTTTCCTGACGGGCTTCCGCGAGGTGGTTGTTGTAGAAGATAAGCTGGTTTTGAGGGCGCATTGCTTCCTTGATAAAGATTTGCAGATTGGCAAGGCTCAGGCGCAAAGGGGCATATTCGCGGTGTCGGGCCTGGTGGCGGATGGCGGCTTCAAAATATTCCAGGGCTTCGGCATTTTGGCCTTGCTGCAGGTGGAGCAGGGCCAGGTTGTGCAATATCTTTCCTTCATAAGGGCCTTCGTCGGGATGTTGTTTAAACCATTCCCGGGCTTCCTTTGCCCAGGCAAAAGCTGTCTCTACTTCGCTGAGTTGCATCAGGGCTATCAGTTTTTGGTGATAAGCCGAAGGCGTGAAAGAGCCGGGGGCTTGGGCCAGGGCTTGTTCAGTATAAGTCAGGGCTTGAGCCCAAGCCCTTTCTTCGGCCAGCATTTCGGCCATTTCCAGGGCGATGTCGCCGGGAAGGGCAATATGTGCGGCGGTGGCTTCCACCCAGAACTGGGCTTTTTCAGCATCATTTTCGGCCCGGCACAGGGCCATCAATTCGCGCAGATGGGTGAGGAGTTTTCAGAAAAAGCAAGAGTGGTTTGCGTGCTTTCCGTGCGCCAGGCCTGGATTTTGGACTCAAAATCGGCTTGCCATTCCGCATACAAAGAATTGTTCATAGGCCTTTTTCTATCGCAAAAAACTTAGGTAAAAGTAATAGTTTTCAAATAAAGTATATTTTTCCTAAAAGCATTCGGCTTAGTCTGGTTTTTTTGTGAAAAGCAGAACCTCCTAAACTCAAACTATTATCGACTTGATGGGTTGAAAAAAACAAACAATGGCGTGTTAAAAAATAATGATAATGATACAAAACCGTGCTTTAATTACCGGGGCTTCTAGTGGCATTGGCCTGGCCTTGGCCAAGGTGTGTGCCCAAAAAGGCCATGACCTTGTTTTAGTGGCCCGTTCGGTGGATAAACTGGAAGCCCTGGCCCAGGAACTTCGCCTGCGCTATGCCGTTGCCGTTGAAGTTCTTCCCCAAGACCTGGCCCAGCCTCAAGCGGCTCAAAAAGTATTTGACCAACTTTGGGACAAGAATATGCCTATAGACCTGCTCATCAACAATGCTGGCCTGGGCAGTCACGGCAAGTTTTTAGACAATGACCCGGTCCGCCTGCAAGAAGTAATGCAGGTAAATATGATGGCCCTCACCGAACTTACCCAGTTGTTTGGGCGCGAGATGGTAGCTCGCCGCCAGGGGCGAATAATGCAAATTGCATCGGTGGCTTCTTTTATGCCCAGCCCCTATCTGGCGGTCTATGCCGCCACAAAGGCCTATGTCTTGTCTTTTTCGGAGGCGGTTGCCGAAGAGTGGCGCAATACCGGGGTAAGCATTACGACGGTTTGCCCCGGTGTAACTCAAACCAATTTTATGGAAGGGGCGGGCCTGGCGGAGGAAAATTTGCAAAAATTTGGCACTTTTTGGATGCAAACCGCGTCAGAAGTGGCTCAGTCGGCTTATACGGCCACGCAGGCAGGCAAAAGGGTACATATCACCGGATTGCTCAATACGCTTTCGGTCAATTCTATGTCACTTGTGCCCCGGGCTGTACGGGTGCCCGCCACTGGTTTTCTGCTTCTCTTTTGGAAATAAGTAAGGAAGCTGTAAAAAAGTAGGGAAGTGAAGAGTTAAGAGAACTTGAAGAGTAAGGTCAAAAAAAGATAAAGGAGGTGTGAACGGGGCTGTTCACTTAACCTCCAATATCCTTCAACCAGCTATGGACTGCAATATTAAGGCAGGAAACTGTTTTTGCAAGTTTTTCTCAAATTTTTTAAAAATATGAGTGGAAGCAGAAGTACTTCGGCAAGCGATTAAGAATCAGTTTTTTATGAATTAAAAAAAAGGCCTAATCCCTAATAAACTGCACAATGCCTTCAAAAGGATTGTATTCTACTTGATTTACTTTGAGGTAGTAGCCGGGCTCGAGCAGAATAGTATCGTGTTCTTCGTGGCTCAGCAGGGCCCGTTCGGTTACCCGAAAAAAAATCTTGTCTTCACTTTCCTTCTCTAAGGGTAAAACCTCTACGGCTCCTTTCAGGCGGTGGGCGTGCCCGGTCATTTCACCATAGGCCAGCACCAGTTCAGAGGTAGCTTGGCCAGCTTGCATTCTGGGGAGGGAAGATTGCTCTATTTTGAAGAGAATCACGTCTCCGTGGCGGTAAATTTTTTCAAATTTCATCTCAACGAAGGTCAAATTATGAAAGAATGGTTGCTAAATCAAGTTTTGGTTTGGATAAAAAAACTAGGTCTCGGCATACATCAGATGCAAATACTGCTCCTTAGTAAGCGCTTGATTATCAAAGCGCATTGTCCAGGCAATGGCAGCTAGGGCATCTTTTTGTTGGCCTACTTCCATTGGCACATAAATATAATAAATTCTTTTGGTAGAAGGGCATTGGCACTTGACGTAATACACATCCGGCCTTTCGTACCAGGCATTGGGGAGGTTGAGGGCCTCGCCACTGATTTTGTACAGCTCGTAAGTATCTTCAAAAACATATTGATAGGGCTTCAATTGCGCATCCCAGCGGACTTGCTTTTTTTGCACCGTTTTTTTGTCCACAAGAACTGCCTTGAGTTCAGCGGCCATTTGCTGGGCCACTGCCTCAGGCGAAAAACAGCCCAGGGCCGCCATCCTTTGCTCGGCATTGCTCAGGCGCAGGGCTTCGGCCACGGTGAAAGGTGGGAGCCCGGCAAAGCTTTCTTTTATTTGCTGACGGATTTCTTCGGAGAAGAAGTTTTTCAACACCGCTTCAAGCGAAAGACCTTTGGTCTTGTTGAGCCTCAGCACGGTATCGAGGTCATCAAATTTTACTTTTTGGGTATAAAAAGCCATAAAAAGCCTTTTTTGGGTGAAAATCATGGTGAGACAGCACATACTTGGGCCCAGAAATAAATCAGCCTGGCTTTGGTGCTTTTCAATCTATTTCTAGGGGATAAAGCACGACTTCTTTGTTTTGGTGCTGTGTTCCTATCCGATAATTCCGATTGGCTCTTACTTCATACGTGCCATCGGGGCGCATATTGCCTTCAAAATAGACATCAGCCAGGCTGCGCTGGTTCAGGCCATTGAGAAAGTGCTTGCGATACGTTTTACTCATCTTTACCTGGAAAAAAGCTTCGTAGGGCTGCCAGTCGGCTTCTCCTATCGGCATTTCATCTCCTTCGTGAATTTGCAGGGAAAAATGAATCCGAAGCTCCGTTTGTTGTAGTTCATTGAAGTTTACCTCGCCCCAAAACTCAAAGGCCAGTCGGTAGAGATGTTCCTTGATTTGCAAAGGGTCGGGGCCCTCGAAGTGGAAAGTATCTTTTGTGCTGTCGTAGTAATACTCGTGCGAATTGTAGAGCAGCACTATTTTTTGGTCATCCAGGGCCTTAAGCTGGCCTTCGCCACGGTGATAATGCTCGCCGGCATTGGGCAGGCTCAGTTCATCGATGATGCGCATGCTCAGCGATTCGTCAAAGTTTTGGAGTTGGCCTAGCCAGGGGCTTCTGGCTTTCAGGTTTTCCTGACCAGGAAAAAGTGCCATCAATTTCTCGCGGGAGGCTTCGGATTCCCGGCTTTCTTGCACCCAGCGATTAATCTGATAAAAATTATGGCTGTTGTAATGGGGGGTGCAGATGGTTTCATCACCGCCACAATCCCAGCGCACACTTATCTCGATGCCTTGCGCCTGTAAATCGGCAACAAAAGCCGGGAAGTAAATGGGTTCAAAATTTTTTCTCATAATCGGCTAACCATTGGAGCGCCTGGGGGTCGGGTTTGTGCTGCCAGCGCGCGCAGATTGTAAACTTATGGAGCAAAAGGGCTACTTTTTGATGTGCGGGCAGGGCTTCGGCCAATTGCCGGGCCGCTTCCCAGCCAAAAAAGCGTTCTACCAGAAAAACGCCAAAGTCGGTGGCCGTGATGATAAAAGCCCCGCGATGGCCGGTACGCAAAAACGGCTGCCAGATAAAACGATTGAGGGCCTCATCAGCCAGACGGGGAATCTGCCATTCATAGTCCTGTAGTTCGCCTGCCTCGGCCAGCCATTCGTGCAGGGAGGGGCATTTGCCGAGCAAATCTTCGCGGCAATGGGCTACGGCTACATCCCGCACCAAAACGGTTTTGCCGCCTGTGAGGGGTAAAAATTTCCCAAAGCCTGGACCGCCAGTTCCACCCCAAACAAATGATGCAAGAGCAAACGGTGTTTGAGGTGATAGCTAAATAATTTGGAGGCATCCAAAAATTGATGCACGACCTCGTAATCTTGGGGAAGACCTCCAAACTGGTGTTGGGAAAGTAAGCAGTGTTGCCAGATGTTCATTGCCAATACAGCCTAATTTTTTGGCAAATTAGGAAATAAAGCCTGGCTCTGCAAGCTTTTTTGAAAAAAATCTATTCTTTTGTCAAAAAAATAAACAAATAGAAGAAGGCAAGCTGCCTTTGTAAGCAGGGCGGGCTAATTTTTTTCCGAAAGGACAGAGGCAGTTCCCGGGGTGAGCACATTCGCCGGGCTTTCTTTTCCTTTTTATTTTTTTGGATATTTGTCGCTTAGATTTGAGGCAGGCCAGAGCCCTGGCTTTTGAAACAGTCCTGTTTGCTGGCCATTGTAGCGAGTGATTTTGAAAACAAAGGCCCCTTTGGGGAAATTGCCAAGTATATATGGAAAATTTCTATCTGGCTTTTTTTATTTTGTTATTGCCAGGGCTGGTATTTCTGGTCTTGTTGGTGGCCCAAAAGAAAGGCGATGCCTGGGGGAGCGGCCTGGCCACGGGGGCCTTGTTTGTAGTGGCTTTGCTGGCCCTGGTGCTGGCGGGCCGCTTATGGGGCAGCCCGGGGCAATCCCTGAGTCTGCCCTGGTTTAGTCTGAACCGCCGGGTGTATTTCGACTTAGACTTTCGGCTCGATAGCCTGGGCGGACTGATGATAGCCCTGGTGAGCTTGGTTTCGGCCCTGGTGCATCTTTATTCACTGGCTTACATGCGCTCAGACCCAGCCAAGACCCGTTATTTTGCCTATCTGGGGCTTTTTACCTTTGCCATGCTGGGGCTGGTGATGAGCGATAATCTACTGGTGATGTACTTTTTTTGGGAATTGGTGGGGCTGAGTTCGTATTTGCTTATTGGTTTCTGGTACGAAAAACCGGCCGCCTTTCGGGCCGCTAAAAAAGCTTTTTTGCTCAACCGAATAGGCGATGCCGGATTTTTGATAGGCATCTTTTTGGTGTATCAGGCTTTTGGCACCTGGCAAATTTCGGAAATTGCCCATCAGCTTTTTCAAAACCACACTCAATTGCCGGTTTCGCATGCCTATTTTTCCCTGACGGGCTTTTTTCTCTTTTGCGGGGCGATGGCCAAATCGGCGCAGTTTCCCTTGCAAATCTGGCTTCCAGATGCAATGGAAGGCCCTACCCCGGTTTCGGCCCTCATCCACGCGGCCACAATGGTGGCGGCGGGGGTCTATCTGGTGGGGCGTTTGTTTTTTATGCTCAATATTGAGGTGCTCACGATTATTGCCTGCCTGGGCACAATTACGGCATTCATTGGGTCCTTTGGTGCGCTGGTGCAAAGCGACCTTAAAAAGATACTGGCTTATTCTACCATTTCTCAATTGGGTTATATGATGATGGGCCTGGGCGTGGGGGCCTATTCGGCGGGACTGCTGCACTTGTTTACCCATGCTTTTTTTAAGGCGGGTCTTTTTTTTGGGAGCAGGGGCCATTATCCACGCCTTGCACGAAGCGGGTCGGGGACAAAAGCGGTATTTTGATGCCCAGAACGATTTATCTGATGGGCGGGCCTG
>JAAUUB010000028.1 GCA_012031215.1 Microscillaceae bacterium
CTTGCGCCGCCCTAAAAATTATTTACAATCCCCACGAAGAAAAAACCTTCCAGATTGGGCAATATCAATTTGACTTTGAAAATCTTAGCTTAACCCGGGAGGAGGAAGTGCGCCAACTGACCTTGCGCGAGGCCGAGGTATTACGCTATTTTTGTCGCCACCTCAACACGGTGGTTCGCCGCGAAAGCATCCTCAAAGAAATTTGGGGCCAAAATGACTATTTTATGGGACGAAGCCTCGACGTGTTTATTACCCGGCTGCGCAAATATCTGCGCGAAGATGCACAAATTAAGATTGAGAACATCCCCAGCGTAGGGTTTAAAATGAGCCTCAAAGACTAGTCCGCAGGGAAGCCCACAAATGCTCGGCGGCCCTTTCGCCATCCATTGCCGCCGACATAATGCCGCCAGCATAGCCCGCGCCTTCGCCCACCGGAAAAAGACCCGGCACTTCGGGATGCTGGCCCGTTTCGGGATTGCGGGGAATCCGCACCGGAGAGGAAGTGCGGCTTTCTATCCCAATCATTTGCCCCTGCTCGCTGAGGTAGCCTTTCATCTTTTGGCCAAATGCTCGGATACCCTGTTTGAGGGTTTGGGCGATAAAAGGCGGCAATAAGGCCTCCATCTCTACGGCCTCCAAACCCGGCTGATAAGAGCTTTCGTTTAATGCCGAAGAAAGCTTTCCCTGTACAAAATCGGTCAATAGCTGGGCCGGGGCCCTTTGTGTGCCCCCCGCCCAGGCGCAGGCTTTTTGCTCAATAGCGGCCTGAAAAGCCAAACCAGCCAGTACGCCCGCCTCGTGAAATTCCCCAACATCGTCCCAATCTACTGAAACCACCGTGCCCGAATTGGCATAGCGCGAATTGCGGCGCGAGGGCGACATCCCGTTCACTACTATCTCGCCCGACTGAGTGGCCGCCGGCACAATAAAGCCCCCCGGGCACATACAAAAGGAAAATACGCCCCTTTCTTTGCCTCCGTACCGCCCCTGGCTCACCAGGCTATAGGCCGAGGCAGGCAAATACTCTGGCCGCACCGCGCACTTATACTGAATCTGGTCTATCAAGGCCTGAGGATGTTCTATTCTGACTCCCAACGCAAAAGCTTTGAACTCAAGCCGAATCTGATGGCGCTGCAAAAGGTTAAAAATATCGCGGGCCGAATGACCAGTGGCCAGCAAAACCCCTTTTCCGGCCCAGGTTTGCCCCCCCTGGCTCTGTACCCCGGCCAGCCTTTTGCCTTCCCAATACAAATCATTTACCCAGGTATCAAAATGTATCTCTCCGCCCGCTTCCAGAATGCGCTGACGCAGGGCCTGCACAATCTTGGGCAGTTTATTGGTGCCAATATGGGGATGCGCCTCATACAAGATGGCTTCGGAAGCCCCGTGAGCCACCAAAATTTCCAAAATCCGCCGGATATCTCCTCTCTTTTTGGAGCGGGTATATAACTTGCCGTCCGAATAAGTGCCTGCGCCCCCCTCACCAAAGCAATAGTTTGAGTGTGCATTGACCCGGTGCTTTTTGTTGAGGTCGGCCAGGTCGCGACGACGACTTTGCACATCGCGGCCCCGCTCCAGGAGAATGGGCTTCAGGCCCAACTCAATCAAACGCAGGGCAGCAAACATTCCCGCCGGTCCAGCCCCTACAATGATAACTGGCGCCGCCTGGCGCACGTCAAGGTATTGATTTGAAAAAGAAAGCAAAGGCGGCGGGGTCTCTTCTATAAAGGCCTCCAACTGCAAATGTACCTGTATGGACGCTCGCCGGGCATCAATCGAGCGCTTTTTTATCCGAAGCTCGAGGGGAACGGCCTCTGGCACCTGCCACTGCTGTCTTAAATGTTGAGTGAGGGCGATTTCTTCCAGCCCAATCGCGGGTGGAAGTACCAATTGGACTTCTTTTTTCATAGGAGCAAGGGATTTAGCCTCGAAGCCTGTCTTTTTGAAAAACAAAAATACGGAATTAATAGGCAAAAAAAGGAAGATTTGAAAAGGGCCTCACCTCCAAAAAAAGATATTATGGCTAAAATTTCCGATATTGGCTAAAAAATCCAAGATTGCAATGCGTAGATCCCGTGCCCCTTTGCGCTGGCTCCTGACAATGGCCTGGCGCGACAGCCGCCAAAACTGGGGCCGCCTGTTTTTATTTATTTCTTCTATTGTATTGGGCATTGCCGCGCTGGTGGCCATCCAGTCCTTTGGCGAAAACCTGCGGCAAGACATAGAAGGCCAGGCCCGCGAAATCTTAGGGGCTGATTTATCCATCACCGGGCGGCAAAAGCCCGATTCCAGCCTGCAAATCTTGCTGGATTCCATTCAAAATCTGAGCGTAGCCTCGGCCCAAGAAGCCAGTTTTGCCTCAATGGTGTATTTTCCCAAAACCAAAGGCACACGACTCATCAATGTGCGGGCTTTGGCCGGGCCTTATCCCTTTTATGGCCAGCTCGAAACCCGCCCTTTGCAGGCGGGAAAGGTTTTTCAGGCAAAGAGCCAGGCCCTTGTGGACCAGACCCTGCTCTTGCAATTTGGGGCAAGCCCTGGCGATATTATCCGCATTGGAGAGCTGGAGCTGCCCATTGCGGGCCGGCTTTTGCAGGCTCCCGGCCAGAACAATATCGCGGCCACCGTAGCCCCCAAGGTATATATTCCGATGGCCGACTTGCCCAAAACCGACCTCATCAAAAAGGGGAGCCGGGTGATTTACTATTACTTTTATCAGTTTCCGCCCAAAATTGATGTAGAAGCCCTGGAAAAAAAGATTGCTTCCCGCCTGCGCAAAGCCGATTTTTCCGCTACTACGGTGGCCGAAAGCAAAGAAAGGCTGGGCAATGCTTTTGAAATTTTGACCCGCTTTCTCAACTTGGTGGCTTTCATTGCGCTCTTGTTGGGCTGCGTGGGGGTGGGAAGCTCAGTGCAGGTCTATCTCAAAGAAAAAGTGCGTACTGTGGCCGTCTTGCGCTGCCTGGGCGCGGAAGGCCGGCAGGCATTTATGATATTTTTGTGGCAAATCTTGTTAATAGGGTTTCTTGGCTCGGTGGCCGGAGCCGGGCTGGGCGGTGTGGTGCAGTATTTTTTACCCCTGGTACTGGCCGATTTTCTACCCATTAAGGTCAGTTATGCCCTGTCCTGGTCTTCTATTGGGCTGGGTATTGTGCTGGGCACTACGGTGGCCCTGCTTTTTGGGCTTTTGCCCCTTTTACAAATCCGGCGCATCTCCCCTTTGCATACCCTGCGGGTGTCTTTTGAAGAGAAAAAGCCCCGCCTCGATTTTTTATCCGGGCTGACCTATGGGCTTATTTTGGGCTTTATCTATTTTTTTGCTTACCTTCAGATTCGTTCGGCTTTAGAATCGCTGTATTTTACGGGCTTTATGGTTTTTTCGCTGGTTTTGCTTTGGAGCCTGGCCCGTTTGCTGATGTGGGGGGTGCGTCGTTTTTTCCCCCGTCGGGCCCCTTTCGTATGGCGGCAAAGCCTGGCCAATTTATATCGTCCGCAAAACCAAACGGCCATTCTTATTTTGACCATTGGCCTGGGCACGGGGATGATTGCCACCCTCAATTTGGTGCAGGATGTATTGCTGGGGCAGGTAGCTTTATCAGAAGCCGAAAATCAGCCCAATATGGTCTTGTTTGACATTCAGCCGGAGCAACGCCCGTCTGTGGCGGCCCTGGTTCGCCAATCGGGTATGCCCGTACAGGAAGAATTGCCCATTGTTGCGATGCGGCTGGAATCTTTCCGGGGTAAATCGCGCCAGGCCTGGCTCGAGGATAGCCTCACGGCCCTGCCCCGCGATGTGCTCAACCGCGAATACCGGGTAACCTATCGCGATTCGCTGGACAGCAACGAAACCCTGCTGGAAGGCGCATTGGGTAAAAGGGTGAAAGGCCCAGAAGACACCATCCGGGTGAGTGTGTCGAGCGACCACGCCCGCCGGATGAAGGCCAAAATAGGCGATGAAGTGGTTTTTAACGTCCAGGGCAATCGGGTGCGCACCATTATCAGCAGCGTGCGCAAACTAGACCTGACCCAGTTCAAGCCCAGCTTTAGCTTTTTGTTTCCTGCGGGCGTGCTGGAGGATGCGCCGCAGTTCTTTGTACTCATCACCCGCACCGGCGGCGAGGCCCAGTCGGCCCGGTTTCAGCAGGCCCTCATTGAGCAGTTTCCCAATGTTTCGGTCGTTGACATCTCGCTCATTGTGCAAACCACGCGCGAAGTATTGGCCAAAATCTCCTTTGTGATTCAGTTTATGGCCGGATTTAGTATTCTGACCGGCCTCCTGGTGCTGATTGGCTCGGTGCGGCTCAGCAAGTACCAGCGCGTGCAGGAAAGTGTGCTTTTGCGCACCCTGGGGGCCCGGCAAAGACAGGTGCTCTGGATCAATGCCCTGGAGTATTTTTTCCTGGGCAGCCTGGCTTCGCTCACTGGCTTGGCCCTGGCCGTGCTGGCCAGTTGGGCCTGGACGGAATTTGTTTTTCAGGCTGATTTTAGCCTGCGGATTGGCCCTTTGCTGGCGATGTTTGGCCTGATTACGGGCCTGACGGTACTGATAGGCTTATTCAATAGCCGCAGTGTGCTCCGCCGCCCGCCTTTGGAGGTTTTGCGCCGGGAGGTCGCGTAATGTTTTGGCTAAAATTAGCCAAACCCCTGGCCCCGGGTTCACGTTCCTAAATCCAATACTTTTTAAACTTTATTAGTCATGACCCAACAACAGTTGCTTGAAGCCCTGGCCCGTTCGGAGAGTTTTTCGCGTGATTTTGCCCTGCGCAATGCCCTGATTGCCAATCCTAAAACCATCTTGCACCAAACTTTTCCCTCTCTGGCCCTGGGGGAAAATGTAAGGGCACATCTCCACGAAGATACGGCCCAGGAAATGCATATCATCATGGTGGCCGGAGAAGACCTGGTGTTTTCGGATGCCCTCGAGACGGCCGTGGAGCAGGTTTTAGACAAAGCCGTGGGTGAGCCCGACCTGCGTAAACGCCTGATGGCCGACCCCAAAGGCACTTTGGCCACTTTGTTGCCTGATTTTTATGTGCCCGAAGATTTTCGGATTTACTTTCACGAGAACAGCACCGAAGAGATCCACCTTTTGCTCCCCCCTCTAGCCCAAGCCGAAGACGAACTGAGTGAAGCCGAACTGGATGCCGTAGCGGGCGGAAGCCGGGGCCGGGGCCCGCATATCGGCCGCAAACGCGGTGGAAAGGCCCCCCATTGCCGAAGCCAGAAGTTTCGCCGTTAAAAAGAACGCCCTGAGGGGCGGCTCAAAAGCCCTTTGTTTGACCAAACAAAGGGCTTTGCCCTCCTTTCGCCCGAAATGCATTGAAAAGCCACAATGTCTTCGCTTTGCTTCAAATTTCTCCCTTTCTGTTTTTCTCCTGTCCATTTTTTGGTATTATTGCAGCAAATTTACAGCCGCTTGCTGGCTAAACTAATTTGAGAAACCTACTCTGCGGTTCGATTTTTTTGTATGACAGATTAGCCCAAAATATCCATCATTGTGCCCTCCTACAATGTCGAAAAAAACTATTGAAAAATTTCTTTGAAAACCCTAATATTCTCGATAGAGAAAAAACAGCGCAAGAGGCTAAAGCAAAATATGCTTCAGAAGTCAGAAGTGTAAGCAAAGAAATATATAAAACATTATCAAAACATTTTGACCAAGTCAAAAAAGAGAACATTTTGTACTTTTGTAAAAAGGCTCAACAAGATGCAAAGACCAACAGTTAAATTTCCGTATGGAGTAAGTCATTTTGGATCTATTCCTGAGCAAAATTATTTTTTTGTGGATAAAACTCCCTTTGTAGAAAAGCTGGAGAATTGGGAGAGTAAATTCATTGCTTATCTACGCCCTCGCAAGATAGGCAAAAGTTTGTTTGTGTCTATCTTAGAGCATTACTACGGCAAAGAGTACCAAACCAAATTTGAGACCCTTTTTGGAAAATACTACATAGGGCAAAATCCTACGCCCTTGGCAAACTCTTATGCAGTTTTAGTGATGGATTTTTCGGGCATAGAAACCAGTACACCTGAAAAGGCTTATCAAGGTTTTGTAGAAAAGATAAAACGTAATTGCTTGAATTTTGCGCTTCGTTACAATATGTCAGAAGAGTCTATTCAAGACTTTAGAGCGCAGGATACCCCACATGGTGTACTAGAAACTTGTTTGAATTTCTATACTGGAGAAGAAAAAATCTACCTCCTCATAGATGAATACGACCACTTCACGAATGAAATCTTGATTCAAGACCTCAATCAATTCAAAAAGGCGGTTACCAAAAATGGCTATGTACGCAAGTTTTACGAAACGGTCAAAACGGCTACCCGAAACGGGCTCATAGATAGGGTATTCATCACGGGGGTTTCGCCTGTTACTTTGGATTCGCTCACCAGTGGTTTTAATATCATCACCAACCTCACGAGTGAGCTGGTATTTCACGAAATGATGGGCTTTACCGAAGAAGAAGTAAGCAATATTATAGATTTAATCTTGAAAGATAATAGTCGCAAAGACCTGATTATGAGTGATTTACGAAAATGGTACAACGGCTATCTTTTTCATAAAAAATCAAAGAATAGGATTTACAATTCAGATATGGTGCTGTATTTCTGCAAGCATTTCCAACGCTATCAAGAGTATCCTGATGAGATGCTCGACATCAATATAGCCCCTGACTATGGCAAGCTCAAATCTATGTTTGAAATCCAAAATCCGCAAGGGAATTATGCCCTTTTAGAGCGGATTCTGCACGAACAGGGCATAGAAGAAAACTTAATCTTACAATTTTCATTTGATAGGGGCTTTTCAGATAGTCAGTTTGTGAGCTTTTTGTTCTATATGGGCTACCTCACCATTCAGGGGGAGTCCCGTGGGCGTTTGCTTTTTGCTATCCCTAACTACGTAATTAGAGAACTTTACTGGGAGTATTTTGCTTGGCTCATTACGCAACGCGAACAGCTAGACTATGACGAAATGAAAGTAGGCAATGCCGTAGCCGATATGACAGAGGGCAATTTGACTACTTTTTTGGACTTACTGACCCAAGTAACTTGCCGTTTTGCCGATAGAGATTACCAGAATTTTGATGAAAAATACATCAAGGTCTTGATGATGAGTTTTATAGCAATGGCAAATATCTACATCATTGAGAGTGAAAGACCTGCCAATCCTGTGGGTTATATTGATTTATTGTTGCTTGCCCCAAGTACCAAAAAAATAGACTACGAATATATTTTTGAGTTGAAATATGTACCCAAGGGCGAAGCAAAGCCTGCAAGAATCAAGGCCGAACAAGCAAAGGCAAAAGCTCAAATCCTGAGATATGTCCAAAATGATGAAAGTTTGCGAACCAAAAATAATTTGTTGGCTTACAGCCTCGTCTTTGTCAAAAATGAGTTTTTGGTAGAAAAAATTGAACTGTAAAACAATTTATCAATTTTATCAAGATGCAAGAACTCCCCAAAATATCCATCGTAAGCCCCAGCTATAATCAGGGGCAATACCTGGAAGAAACCATCTTGTCGGTCATTGGGCAGAACTATCCTAACCTGGAATACATCATCATTGATGGGGGCAGTACAGATAACTCCGTGGAAATCATCAAAAAATACGAAAAACACCTGGCCTATTGGGTGAGCGAGCCAGATAGAGGACAAGCTCATGCGATTAATAAAGGCTTTGCAATGGCAACAGGAGATATTTTGGCTTGGTTGAATTCGGATGATATGTATATGCCTAATATTTTAAATTTTATTGCAATCAACCTGAAAGAGACCAGTCAAGCAATGCTATTGTTTGGAGACGTTATTCATATTCAGGAAGATAACAAAAAACTTTTTTCTAATTCATCGATTAAATATTTTGAGCAGCAATTAGAGTTGTGTTATGTAGATTTTATAGTACAACCTAGTAGTTTCTGGACACGAAAAACTTGGGAAACACTTGGGGACTTAAATGAAAAATATAATTATGTTTTTGATTGGGAGTGGTTTATCAAAGCTCAACAAGCAAAAACTAAATTTGTGTATATTTCCAAATATCTATCCATTTATCGTATCCATTCTTCTCACAAAACTGGTATCGGTGGAAATGAGCGGATGATAGAAATACTAGATGTTTTCAATAGATACTTACCCGTTGCGATGCACGATCTTGTTCAAAGAATCAATACAAACAGACATCATATTATAAACACACAAAAATGGATTGAAAAACTTCGATTATGGAGATTTAGAAGAATAATTCTAAAATGTCTATTTCCTAAAATTTACCGCTACCCAATGGATAAAGCCAATGCTATCAGTACAATGTTTGGTTACCAAATCTTATAAAGTAATGTTATACCCTAAAATATCTATCGTAACGCCTTCCTACAATCAAGGACAATACATTGAAGAAGCTATCCTCTCGGTTATCGGGCAAAACTACCCAAACTTAGAATACATTATTATTGATGGAGGTAGTACGGATAATACCATAGAAATCATTAAAAAATATGAGAAGCATATTACCTATTGGGTAAGTGAGAAGGATAAGGGAATTTATGATGCGATGAATAAGGGGATTGATGTAGCAACAGGTGAGTGGATTTATTTTTTGGGAACAGATGATTTACTTTCTGATAACATATTGATAAAAATTTTTCAAATCTAAATTTGTTGGAAGCCGATTTTATCTACGGCAAGGTTGTATTTAAGAAAAGTAAATATGTATTTGGGCAGGAATTGGATATGAACTCAATCGCAAAACAAAATATTTGCCATCAAGCCATTTTTGTAAAACGAAAACTTTTTGATTTGCTGGGCAAATTCAACACGTGTTATACTGCTTACGCGGATTACGATTTCAATTTAAGATGTTTTGGGAATAAGCAAGTACAAAAAGTATTCATAGATTATACCGTCGCTTTATATTATGAAGAAGGATTTAGTAAGCAACACGGAGATTTAGTTTTACACGTGATAAACATAAACTATTATTGAAATATTTCGATAAAACCCTTTCCAAAAAGCAACTTTACATCAATATGGAAGATACGATTTTTAATTTTCTAAAATATGACAAACATATATTTTCAGGTTTATTCCATATCCTGAAAGCAACCTATCATACGGGTAGCATAGGTTATTATCTGAAAAATACACTATACTGGCTTAAGAAAAGTTTTTTAGCTCCTCAGACTATCAAGTAAATGAACTCCATCCTTTTATATAATCTCTATCCCAAGAATCATTGGAAGCCACTCACAGCGCAACTCTTAAAAGATGTGCCTCATACGCACATTGCTATCAATGTAACACTCGATTTTTGGGATAAAATATTTAAGAAAAATTCTATTCGTCTATTTTTAACATCTATCCCCAAAGTTAAATTTATATTATTTACCGAAAATGATACAAAATTGGGCGAAACTAAAGGCTTTGAGCATTTTAGAAAACAAATCAACTTCAATGACTATGGCATAGCAACCTATATACACAGCAAAGGCGTAACCAAACCCAACAATCCTAATATCAACGATTGGGTTGAAATGATGCGGTATTTCCAGATAGACCGATTTGACCTCTGCCAGGAAGTTTTCCGTGAGGGTTATCAACTTTATGGGGTAAATCTGGGTAAATATAGCGGCGGAGAAAAATATGGGCCATTCAAATTTTCAGATTTCCATTTTTCGGGTACTTTTGTGTCCGTCAATCTAAATTTATTGAAAGATAAATTTTTGAATACGCCTATTGATAAAGATTATTTTGGAATTGAGGGTTTTTTTGGCAAACTTTGCCCTTACGAAAAGGCTTTTTGCGCGCACGATTCGGGTGAAATTATCAATAATCACTACCACGAGCCGTATCCGAGCGAAATATACAAAACTCAATATTGATAACAGAATGAGTATTCAAAGAAAAATTTCCCAATTCTTGAGAAAAAATTATTACCTCCAAATTACAAAATTCACTTTGCTCAACTTGCAGAAGATGTATTGGTTGCCAATATATTAAAATGGCTTGGTATAGAGAACCCTACATATTTAGACATCGGGGCATATCATTCAAGTAATATAAGTAACACTTACCTTTTATATTTATCTGGTTGTAGCGGTATATGTATTGAACCAGACCCTTTTCTATATGCCGAAGTAAAGTACAATCGACCAAAAGATACTGTATTAAACATAGGTATTGGAAAGGAAAAAAGTTTTTTGTCTTTCTTTCAAATGGAAAATAAGACTTTAAACACTTTCGTAGAAAAAGAAGCAAGAGAGGCAGAAGCACTTGGGATTTCAAAGATTTCAAACATTATTCAAGTAGAAGTAACTACTATTAACGATGTTATTGCCAAGTATGCTTCCCAAATACCTAATTTTATATCAATAGATGTAGAAGGTATGCAGATGGATATATTATATAGCTTTGATTTCCATAAATATAAACCAGAAATTTTTTGCATCGAGACTCAAAATAGTCAATATGAGAAAATCACAGCAATAAATGATTTTATGATTGAAAAAGGTTACTTTGTCTGTGCAGATACTTACATCAATACAATTTTTGTTCTCAAAGATAGATGGGACAATAGGCTTCTAAAATAATATATCGTGAAATCAATTTCAAATATAATAATCAAGTTATACCTTCTTCCTTTTATTAGGATTAAAAAATTATATCTTTATGTGAGAGAAAATTATTTCAATAATATTAATGAGCATTTAGATTTCTCCCTAGAAATAATAAATAGGGTTGGGGTCTCTAAGCAAGAAAGTGTAATTATAGATGTTGGTTCAGCAAACGGGGATACCAGTATAATGTTTGCGAAGTTTTTCCCTAAATCTATTGTTTTTTCTTTTGAACCAAATCCTAATGTTTTTCCAACGGCTATCAAAAAAACGAAATGTTATAATAATGTAAAATTGCATCAATTAGCTTTATCAAACTTGAATTCTGAGGTAAATTTCTTTATTACAAATAACACTTGGTCATCTTCTCTATTAGACATTCAAAGTTTAGACACTAAAATAAAAAGAACGGAAGTTGTAAAAGTTGAAGTAAAAATGTTAGATGAGGTACTCAGCGATAATTCACTTGATGTTTTACTAATTAAACTTGACACCCAGGGAACAGAACTTAAAATATTGCAAGGAGCAAAAAATACATTAAAAAGAACACACTTTGTACTTTGTGAAATGGCAAATAATTTTACATATATAAATGGCGTCCAATATTTTGAGATAGATGATTTTTTGAGAAATAATGATTTTAAACTAATTGCCTTATTCCCAAAAAGTTGTATCAATGCTGATGAGTATGATGCTCTCTACCAAAAAAATACCCTTCCATCATGATTGTCATCAAACCTGTTGGCGGTATTTGCAATCGTATGCGTGCAATTGCCGCATCATTAGAATGGGCAAAAGAAACAAACCACGATTTAAAGGTTATCTGGAATTTAGACAGTGATCTGAATTTAGACTTCTTTTCTTGTTTTATGCCGATACAAAATATGAGTTTACAAAATGAAAGAATTGAAAAAAATCAACTCAAAATTTTGTTCAAAAAAATAATTAAAAAAATCAAGAAAATATCAGGACAGGGCTATAACGTGCACATATACGTTCAAGACATCTATAATTTAATAGAAAAAGGCCTTAGTAAAGAGGATTTTAAAAATTATTTTAACAATATTTCACAAAATAAATTAATATACATTGAGGCAAATTGGGATTTTTATCCCTTGAGTTGTTCTCCCTACAACCTATTTCGCCCTTCTCATTTAATCCAAAATAAAATCGCTTTTTTTTCCGCTAAATTCCCTGATAAAATCATAGGTGTTCACATTAGAAGAAAAGATCATAAAATAGCAATCCATCATTCTCCAACGAAAAAATTTATTGATATAATAAATCAAGAATTAGAAAAAGATAATGCACAATCATTTTTTTTAGCAACAGATTGTGAAGAAACAGAGAAAGCATTGTTGGAGGCTTTTGATGAAAAAGTTTTTACTTATTCTAAAATTAAAGATCGAAATACTCCTGATGGAATACAAGAAGCTATTGCCGACTTATTTCTACTCAGCAAAACTAAAAAAATCTATGGCTCATATTGGAGTTCTTTTAGCGAGGTAGCCAGCAAAATAGGCGGCATTGAATTAATTATCGTTAATTAGTTAACTTTGAAGAAATGAGAAATCATCCATTACTTTTCAAATTGGTTTGGGCTTTGCGCCGTATTGCCGGAATTACCCCAGAGAAGCTTAATTTTCAATTCCATCTCAGAAACCAAAAAAAGCTTTTTGAAGACTATTTTCGCAAAAACACCCTCTACAAACTCCAGATTGGTGCACAAAGCAATAGCATCTCTGATTGGCTCAATGTGGATATTGCCCCCAAAAGCCGGGAAGTGGCTTACATGGATGCCACCCAAACTTTTCCTTTTGAAGAAAATACTTTTGACTTTATTTTTAGTGAACATATGATTGAGCATATTGGGTTTGAAGCGGGTGCTTTTATGCTCAAAGAATGTTATCGAACCCTCAAAAGGGTGGTAAAATTAGAATAGTAACACCAAATCTACATTTTTTGATGGATTTGTACAAAGAACCCAAGACCGAGGTGCAAAAGGAATACATCCAATTTAGCCAAAAATATTTTAATACTCCTGTTCCGCAAATGGACACCATCGTCATCAACAATTTTTTTAGGGATTGGGGCCATCAATTTATCCATGATGAAAAGAGCCTGCGTTTTTTGCTGGAGCAAGCCGGGTTTCAAAAGATTGACCGAAGGCACGTAAATGAAAGTCCCTTTCCTGAATTGGCCAGACTAGAGCAACACTATAAAGAAATTGGTGAGGAATTCAATATCTTGGAATCTATTGTGGTAGAAGCACAAAAATAGAAATGATTACCCAAGCAAAAGTGAGCATCTTCATTCCCCTCTACAATGCCGAAAAATATATTTCCCAAACGATTGAAAGTGTTTTAAATCAAACTTTTAAGGATTGGGAATTGATAGTATTGGATGATTGCTCAACGGATAATAGCTATGAAATTGCGAAGGCTTTTGAAGCAAAAGATAGTCGGATTCAGGTCAAAAAAAATACCCAAAACTTGGGTATGATGGGCAATTGGAATGAAGGCATCAAGTACTGCAAAGCGGAATATTTTGTTAAACTGGATGCAGATGATTTATGGCATCCCGAAATATTGGAAAAATCATTAGAAATTTTAGAAAAAATACCCGAAGTTGGATTGGTATTCACAAAATACATCAATATAGACGAAAATGGCGTTCCAATTCGTGATTCTGAAATTGCCTTACCAGTTTTTGCCCAAAACAAACCCTTTTCATGCGTACCTCTGGTACAATCTGGGGTAGATAAGATGCTTAGTTACAGTATTTTGAGGCAAGGACTTTCGGTAATGCGCCGAAAAATATTTGATGAAATAGGTGTTTACAGACATTTGCTTACTCCTGAAACGCAAGCTTCCACAGATACAGAATTTTATTTTAGAGTTGGTTGCCATTATCAAATCTATTGTATTAATCATTGTTTTTACTATTATAGAATACATACAAAATCCATTAGCTCGATAGATAAAAATCAAGGATTACAAGAGCGAAAAATGTTTGAAGTAAATCTGTGATAGTAAGCTATTACTATCAACAAAAGAAAATCAGTACAGCAGAAAAAAATAAATTTCAAAGACAAATACAATTTGAATACAGTACCTACTTAATTTATAATTACAGATTAAGAAGAAACTACTTAAAAATGATTTATTTTCTTACTTACAATTTATTTTTCAATCCCTACAAAACAACGTGGTTTTATTTAAGAAGAATCTTCCACAAAAATGAATAAATTTCTTTTCAAAGTTGGCTTTTGTGTAGCCTACGATTGGGAACTGTTGAAAAAATCTGTTCCAAGAGTATATGAATATGCCGACACAATATGTTTCTCCATAGATAAAAATCGAAAAAGTTGGTCAGGAACTCCTTACAATTTTGATGAGACAGCTTTTCAAAACTTTTTGTTTGGTGTAGATGTGGATAAGAAAATACAAGTGTATGAAGATGATTTTTCATTGTCCGATTTATCGCCCATCGAAAACGATAATCGCCAGCGTACTTTGATGGGCAAATTATGGGAGAAGGTGGCTGGCACATTCAAATAGATTCGGATGAATATTTTTTGGATTTTAAAGGTTTTACCCAATACCTAAAAAAATTGAACCCAAATCCAAAACCTTCTCAAAAGCCTTTAAACATTTGCAGTAATTGGATTTCTTTAATTAAGAAAACCGAAAACGGTTATTTGTATGTAAAACCCAACGCGCCGCATTACGAAACAATGCCTTTCGCCACCAACCGACCTGATTACCACAATGCCCGCAGAAACGGCCACTTCAATCACCTCAGCCCCTTTTTTGTGTTGCACGAAACCTGGGCAAGGGGTGAAGAAGAACTCCGCCGCAAAATCAATAGCTGGGGCCACGACAATGATTTTATTGACAAGGAAAGCTTTTTTCGGCTCTGGCAAGTATTGGATGACTACAACTACCGATTTATCAAAAATTTTCACCCTCTGCAAGGAGAAGTATGGCCTGCCCTGGACTTTTGTAAAGGACGTACCATTGAAGAATTCTTGGATAATTTCCCACCCCTTCGTTTTCCCCTTTCCCGATTTGGGCTATTTTTGAGAAACAACCGAAATATGGCCCGGCTTCGGCAAATTTTGAAATTTGAAAAATAAAGTAGTTTAGACATCAGCCCAAAAGTCATTTTCCCACCTTTTTGTAAGAAGGAACTATGAATTTGCCGCTTTATCTGTATTATTGAAAAAAAATGATTGGCCTATGCCCCATCCTGATACAAAGGTAAACCTGACCGAGCTTCAGCAATACAGCCGCACCTTTGCCCAAAGACTGACGGATTATTATTTTATTGACCACGGCTTTATAGCCGGAAAAGACTTGCTCAACTTTTGCGACATCAAGCAGGTCAATTTGTTTGTGGTCAAGCACCTTTTTGAGCGCTGGCAGGAAGAAACCCTGCGCCTCAAAAGCCCTTATTTTGATTTTGAGCACCCCCACGTAAAGCAAGCCTTACAGCAATTTATGAATGTGCTTTCCCAACACATCCGGGTCAGCAAAGAAAGCTTTTATCCCCTGCTGGCTGAGGCCGTAAGGGAGGCGCTTCTGCTGGTCGTAGATTATGAGGCTTTCTTCCGGGCCGAAGTGCAGAAGAATTTTTACCAACCCTTTGAGGCTCAACGCTTTAAAGATACAGCCCGCTATCTGAACCACCACCGCAACATCTGGCTGAACTTTTGCCAGAGATTAAGCCCTCAAGCCGAAATCAGCCTGCCCCAGCTCACAGAGGCCCTCGAGATGGCGCTCCTCGAGGGAAAAAATGGCCCGGAGCCGATTGACTGGGTGCTGCAAAGCTTTTCGGATATTTATGCCCTTGACATCAGCCGCCTGCTGGGCCAGGAAGCCGGAGATAAACCCCCTGAGGCCACCGTATTGATGTCTGAAATGGCCACAGTCCTGGAAAACAAGCCTCGCCAAACGCCTAATCCAATCTCGAAACTGGCCACGCCCCCCGAAGAAACCGAAGCAGACGAAAGCCGCACCCTCAATCAGGCCTTTAAAAACCAGGACGGCAGCCTGAGCATTGCCGAGCGCTTTCAGCAGGCCAAGATTGTCAGCCTGCGCACTGCCATTAGCCTCAACCAAAAGTTTTTGTTCATCAATAAATTGTTTGAAGGCGATAGTTTTGCCTTTAATGAAACCATTGACCGCCTGGATAAATACACGCTGTATGAGGATGCGCGGCAATGGTTGCAAAAAGATATCCTCCCTCGCTATCAATGGGACCTGGAACAGGAAGAAGCACAGATGTTTATGGAGATGCTGGAACGTAAGTTTTACTAGCCCGGATAAGGCAAAATCAGACTAAATATGCTTCCTTGACCCGGAGTGCCTTGGGCTTCCATCCGTCCCCCGAGGGTCTGGGCAAACTCACGGCATATCAATAAACCTAAGCCACTGCCCTCTTCCCCCAAAGTGCCGGGCTGAGAACGGATATTTTGCGCCGCAAATAAATTCTTGAGCTGTTCGGGTTCCAGCCCAATGCCATTGTCTTCTACCTCCAGGCAAAGACAGGCCCCTTCCAGGCGAGCCCGAAGTATAATCTTGCCCTTTTCGGTGTATTTATTAGCATTTTGGAGGAGATTGCGCAATACGACTTTGAGCAGTTCGGCATCAGAATGCAGCACCAGGCGGGTATCTATCTCAATGGCGGATTCGTTTTTTTTGATGACAAAAGACAACTGCATATCCTCGAGAAGTGCCTTTGCTAGGTCATAAAGTGGGATTTCATTTTTCTGGAGGCCATTTTTGTAGAAAGAGGCTTTGCTGACCTGAATAAAGTTATGGAGCAATTGTTCGGATAGGGCCAGGCTTTTTCCCACTGCTTCGGCCCAAAGCGGAATTTCTTCCTGGGAGAGGCTTCCATCCTGTAAGAAATCAAAAAAATACCGGGCGGCCCCAATAGGACTGCGAAGATCGTGGCCCAGGATAGACTGGAGCTTGCGCTGAAAATCCTGGGCACGTTGTAGTTCCTGGTTTTGCTGCTGTAGTTGGGCCAGCAACTTTCGGGATTGCTGCACCTGGCGGCGTAGTTCAAGCAGGTGGATGACCTGCCGAGCCAGTGTTTTCAGGGCAAAGGTCTGTTCAGGCTTTAGATTTTGGGGTTGGTCATTAATGACACAAAGGGAGCCGATTTTGTGCCCGGAAGGGCTGAACAGGGGCACGCCGGCGTAGAAACGAATATTTGGTGCTTCGGTAACAAAGGGATTGTCAAAAAAACGCGCATCCTGGTGGGTGTCCTCTACCACCATGATTTCGTCCTCCAGGATGGTATGGGCGCAAAAGGCAATGGCCCGCGAAGATTCGTTGAAAGCCAGGCCCTTTCGGGCTTTAAACCATTGCCGCGATTCATCAATAAGCGAAATAAGCGAAATAGGTGTTCCACAAATGAAAGAAGCCAACTGCACAATATCATCAAAGTCGGCTTCTGGGGCGGTGTCCAATATCTGGTATTGTCGGAGGGCTTCCAGCCTTTGGTCTTCATCGGGGTTGAGGGTCGGGCTTATCATCATTCAGGAATTTTTCGAGGATGGCTTAGGCTTGGTTGTACTTTTAAAAATAAGCGTATCAAGCTTGATTTTGTTCCATAGGCTGGGCTTTACGGCCAGGCCAAATCCAATGGCCGTAGCAAAAGTAAACAAAGCATAAATAGAGGCCGGAATGGCCATGGTAGGATTATTGAGAAAAAGGCGGCTGGTGGCAATGGTGATGGCCAGGCCAGTATTCTGCAGGCCTACTTCAATGCCGATGGTCAGGCAGTCGTTGATGTTCAAATGCGCTATTTTAGCCAAATAATACCCCAAATACATCCCCCCCCACATTCAAAACCAACACAAAAAAAGAAAGCTCGGCATAACTACTCATTTGTAGGGCCGGGCCATCGGATTTTTCGAGAAAGATGGCCCCCAGCATGGCTCCGGCCAGCATAAGCGGCATCAAAACCCGGAGTCGCGGCTCAATGGCCAGGGCCCAGTTTACCCGCCAGGCCCGCACATATAACCCAAGCACACAAGGCAAGACCGTAATGAGTACTATCTGCCCGACAGTTTCCCAGAAAGGAAGACTCAGGGCTTTGTCGGTTTGGGGCATAAAAAGCCACAAAGCCCCCCGGACAATACTCGGGGCCGTAAAAACCACCAAAAGGCTGTTGAGACTGGTCATCGCGACCGAAAGCGCAACATTGGCTTTGAGCAAATAACTAATCAGGTTTGAAACGGCTCCCCCCGGGCAGGCCGCAATCAAGACTAAGCCCACTTGAAACTCAGGGGGTAAACCCACCAGACCGGCCAAATAGGCAATGCCAATGGAAAACAAAGGTAAAAACAGGAGCTGGCTTACCAGGCCCAGCATCACGCCTTTGGGATGCAGGCCAATCTGACGAAAATCCTGGGAGGTGAGCGAAAGGCCCATACCAAACATGATGAAAGCCAGCACGGCTGGCAAAAGGTACGTAGAAAAAAGTGCATCTGGCATACTTCACAAGTGGGGAACAGAAGGAAATTATCTCTTCAGGCTTAAAGATAATAAAAAAAACCAACGGCAACTACTTTTGCCATTGGTTTAAATACTATTATTCACAGAATAAGTACCTACCAGCCGAAGCCGTAGTAATGCTTACGAGAAGATTGGGGATAGCGGCCCTCGAGCAGTACGCCTCCTTTTCCGCGGCGTTTCTCGAGCTTCGTGAGGAGGTCGTCTACGTTCTTGACGGGTTCTTCGCTTAGGTGCGTGATGACAAAGCCTTCCTGAATATTGGTTTGTTCGCTCAGGGTACCCCTTTGCAGATTTTTGAGTACTACGCCTCCGGCCACACCTAGTTCTTTGGCCTGCGCTGGGGAAAGGGTTTCAAAAGTAGCCCCCAGTTCGCGGATTAGTTCGGCATTGCTGCCCTGGGCCAGGTCAGAATTACCACTTTTACCTTTGAGAAACACGGCGATGGTCTGAGGCTTGCCATTGCGGAGCAATTCCAGGCTCACTTTATTGCCGGGTCGGCGTTTGGCAATTTCTTCCAAAAGCTCAGGGGAAGATTTGATTTTGCGCCCATCCAGGCCAATGATCACGTCTCCTGATTTGATACCGGCTTCATCGGCGGCACTCCCAGGCATCACCTCATTTACAAATACCCCTTCGCTGATGCCTTCCAGGCCTTGTTCCTGGGCAAATTTGCCATCTACCTGGCGAATGGTTACGCCCAAGTAGCCCCTTTGCACCTGGCCATATTCAATGAGGTCTTTCATCACCTTGCGCACCAGGTTGACCGGCACAGCAAAGGAATATCCAGCATAAGTACCCGTAGGGGTGGCAATGGCCGTATTGATGCCAATAAGCTCTCCATTGGGGTTGATGAGTGCTCCGCCTGAGTTACCCGGATTGACGGCGGCATCCGTTTGGATAAATGCCTCAATGGGGGCCTGGTCGCGGTCGCGCAAGAGATTCAGGTTACGTCCTTTGGCACTGACAATACCCGCCGTTACGGTCGATTCCAGGTTAAAAGGATTGCCCACCGCCAAGACCCACTGGCCTACCTGCACCTCGTCGGAGTTGCCCAGCACAATATTGGGCAAGTCCTGGGCTTCAATTTTGAGCACGGCCAGGTCGGTAGAGGGGTCAGTGCCAATAACTTTGGCTTTATAAGTTTGCTTATTGTTCAAAATCACTTCTATCTCCGAAGCACTGTCCACCACGTGGTTATTGGTTACGATATAGCCGTCTGTGGAAACAATGACCCCTGAGCCGGAGGATTGCGCCTGCTGGGGGCCACGCGGAGAACGACGAAAAAACTCCTCATTAAATTCATCCCCAAAAAACTCCCGAAAAAGGTCGGGCATTTGCTGGCTACGATTGCTTTGTACGGTTTGCACGGCCATAATGTGGACCACACTGGGGGTAGTTTTGGCCGCCGCTTCCGTGAAGTCAAAAGGAACCTCACTGCTTCGGGAAAGGGTTTCCCCTTCTTTTTTGGTAAACTGGGCCAGGTTTTGGTCATTTGTAGTCGGGCGAGCTTCTTCAAAAACCACCACGTTCCGGTTGAGGCCTATCCAGGCATACATCCCCACCGTAGCCCCGCTGCTTAGCAAGGCGACTAGAAAAAGAGTCAAAAAATTCTTAAGGCGCATATTTTAAATAGGTTTGGTTTATGGAAAAACTAAGATGATTTCTTGATAAATTTTTGAACGACCTTAGGCTGGGTTTTATTTTTAGAGGTATCGCCTGGGTCAGACAAGGGCCAGAAATTACGCGGGCTTTCAAAGAGCAGTTTTTGCTCCATAGGGCGTGTCTGAGGCGATACTTTAATGAAAAAAGTAACCAATACCCAATAGACAAAGAGCATAACCAAAGTAGGGCCAAATATAATTCCGTATTTTTTAACAGGGCTGACAATCATTTTCTTGTTTTTTGTACTAAAAAGGCTGCAATTAGTTTGCCGAAGGACGGCCCGGCTCATTTTGTCAAAAAGGCAGGACTATCTGACAAGCTGTCAGCATAATGTAAAACCACATCTTGCTAACGTTTGTTCGCGTGCTTCCACCAATGCCGCCCTCATTTTAACTTTACGATAACGCTTGAAGCGGAGGCCATTTGCGCACCCTCGCCAGGCGGGCAAAAAAAGAAGCCCTACCGAAAGAAATTCCGATAGTGCTTCACCAAAAGCTACTCCTTCCCAGGTCTATTCCTGGTTTTTGACCAATACCACCCGGTTGCGGTCGGCCCGGCTCACTGCTTTCAAAAAATCACTCAGTTCTGCATATTTTTCTTTGGGAAATACACCCTGGTTCATTTCAAAAGTACGGTAGTAAAAAAGCTGCTGGTTTTCCATTACAAAATGGGCTTCATATTTACCAAAAGCCGATTCAATTTTGATGGGCTTAGGCAGCGATTCGGGAACATAGCCCGCCGGAACCTGAAAAGTGAGGGAATCCTGGTCATAAAAATCGTAGTAACGGTTCAAAAAAATGGCCGTTTGTCGGTTCTCCAGGTCTTCGGGTACTGTGGTCCATTGGTTCATCAGGTTGGGGGTGATAAACATCCGCCGCCCGCTCAAGGTAGCAAATTTGGGGATACGGAGCTGAAGAAGCTCTTCGGTATAGGGTATCCGGTCTTTTTGCCTTCGCAAGGAAAAAGATAAGATTTCAAAATCAGCAATGTCAATTTCTTCATACAGGTATTTCTTCTGCTCTTCGGGGGCATAGGTTACCCAACGGTCGCGGTCGCCTTCTTTCAAAGCCTGGTAGCGGGTTTTGATTTGGGCATTTGCTTCTCCGTTTTCGGCTATTTGAATCTGGGCTTGCCGGAGGAGTTGGTTGTGTTTCTTGGTGTAGGCCGGCGTACGCAAGAGTTTGCCCCCTTGTGGGGTAATGGCCAAGGCAAAGCGGTTGTCAGTAAAATCACCTAAATAGCCAAAAGCCTCCTCTTGGCTGGTACATTCCAACCAGAGCGTGTCTTTTTCAAGGGGGACACATAAAATCACGTGGTTGAAGTAATTGGCCGGAAAATCTTTGTCAATGGGCTGTATGTCTCGGTCGGCGTGTACCAGGGTATAATAGGCCGGAATACCGACAGCCTTGAGCAGTGATTGGGTATAATTGGTCAGGGCTTTGCAATCGCCATAGCCTTTTTCATCCACGTGCGCAGCAGGCAGGGTTTGCCAACCTCCGATGCCCAACTGCACCCCTACATAGCGAGTTTTGGATTGTAAAAATTCGTACACAGCCTTCACCTTTTCGACGGGGCTGGTGAGTGAAGCCGTCAGGGCTTTGATTTTCTCCGCCGTTTCGGTCGGAAGTCCCGTTCTTCCCTGGTTGAGCCGATATTGCCATTCGCCAAAGCCTTGCCAGGTTTGCATATTGCCTTCTACCCCCCCAAAGGAAAACCGAGCCGGAGAAAAAATGACCCGAGGCGCATTTTCATAAAAATTGGACCCAAAGCGCACGGGTTTGAGTGCGGGCTTTCGGCTAATCTCCCAATAGTAGTTATTTTCCCGTTTTCGGCCTGTATCCTGACCAACTGAGGCACTTTGGTGGTCAGGTTACCATCTTCAATGGCTTGTTCTTCAAGGCCGGGCTGTTTGGAGAAGTTGATTTCTTTAAACTGAATGCCAATTTCCTGGGGCACCACCACCTCGCATTTGGAGGACTCTACGGCCAGTCCATAGCCATTTTGCGGATACCAGTCTGGGTAAAAAAATGTGCCTTCATACTGTACGGAGTACTCAAACTCCACCGTGTAAGGATATTGATGATAGCTGAGAGAGGCCGATTTTATTCGGCTGTCATTAATCATAGAACTGCCATCTTCATACGCTTCGTCCTGAAAATCGCTTTTCTTCAGTCGGCGCACTTCCTGGCCCATTGCATCATAGATGACCGCACTGATGGTTTCCAGTTTGATTAGCGAACTGTATCCGACCTGAAAATACCCCCAATGATCTCCCTGCTTGTTGAGAATCGTGATGGCGTATTGGTTATGAAAGCGCGATTGCTGTAGATTAAGGACTTCAAAGTAATGGGTTTCCGTCCGCAAAACGGCCGAAGCTTCTTTTTTGAGGTCTTCGGGAATGGCTGCCGCCGGGTATTTTGGGTCGCCGTTGGCCTTGAGCGTATTGAAAGTAGCTCCCAAAAGGCTCAACCCAGTAAGGAGTGTAACGATAAGAGGGCGCATATTTTTTTAGAATAATTTTTGGTCAAGGCATTTTTTTCAATACAATTTGCTCCTCTTGCTTGGCCAGCATGAGGGTAAAAAACTCCCGCAGATTTGCATATTCTTCGGGCAAGAACGTCATTTTATCCACCGTGTAATTGCAACGCAGTTGAATTGTATTGCCTGATTGCCCGATGGAGTAGGAAAACTTGGCCGATTGGTCGGGGGTAGTAACGGTGGCGCTCTTAGGTAATTCCTCCACCTGATAGTTGGCCGGAATCGTCATGGTGAAGATATAACTCTCCGTAATGGGATAAGGAAAATCTACCGGGTATTTGCGGTTTTCCTGTAGGAAAGGGTTTTGTTTGAAAAAGCGCTCAATAAACGGGGAAAAATAAATCACTTCTGTCTCTTGAAACGCTTCCATTTCAATGTCAAGCGCAGTGGCCAGGGGTTTGGCAATATTTTTCAGGTTGTTGACTGAATATTTTGAGACCTTAAGTCCGTCAATTTGCGACTGCCAGTAATTTTTGAAATAATTCTCCTCGTTTTCTGCCCCTACGATGGCCTGGCGTTTTCTGAGGGCCACATAACCATCGTCCTGGGTTTGCAAAGTTCCTTTTACTCGCCCTTCTTCATCGAGGGTGAGGTTGGCCATCAGGGTATGCTTGCTGGGGCCGGCATTGAGTGCAATCCACTTATGTCCTTGTTCGCCAATCATCAAGCCTTGGCCACTCAGGCATTGGGGCGAAAGCCGTCCGGGGGGCAAAATGCCGGGCATGGCATCAAAAAACTCATAATTATCCCCCAATTTGACCGCCGCCACCACATAATTGAATTGGGTAAGTGAGGGATAAAAAGTATTGACACGTCCATTGCGACGGGTGCTTAAAATAACCGGATAGGCTTCCAAACCCGCCTCTAAAAACATCGCCACCAGGGTGAGGTTGATGTCTGCTACATTGCCTAGCTTAGTATCTAAGGTAGTGCGGATGGCTTGGGTGGCAAATTCACCATATTGCCTGTTCCAACGGATATTTTGGCTGACATACTCAAAAATAGCCAAAATCTTTGCCTCCGGGCTGCTGGCACTGGCCGTCAGGGCAGCTACCTGGTCTTTTACCTGCCCCCGGCGGTTGAGCAAAAGGCCAAATCTTTCGTCCTTGCGATAAATATTGGCAATCTCCCCCCATTCAGAAGAAAAAGTGCGGGCGGGCTCATTGGGCCATTTGACACTGGATAGCTGAAACTGAATTTTGGCCACATAATCCTGATAGGAACTCACATACTCTTCATCTTTGAGCGCGGGCACATCCTTCATCACCCAATGGTTGCGGGTCATTTGAGGGTTAAGGGTAAATGTTCCCCCCGGGGTGCGGCCACCATTCAAGCCAGGGGTAATTTCACTGGCGTAGGTAACCGTGAAATTTTCTACATACCGCTCCTCTTTGTTTTCGTGGAAAGATTCATAGCCCCCCGACAGTTTCTTGTAATAAAAGTACTCGGGTATACTCACCTCATACTGGCTCCAAAGCACCGGGATAGTTCCTTGAAAATACCATTCGCGGAGATTTTCAAAAAAATCGGACAAGATTTTGTATTCATATTCAATCACACAGCCTTCACTAACATTGGGCATCGTGAATTTTTTGACATTCAAGTTGCTTTTGGCAGATTCGTCAAAAATGGCATCTTTTTCCAGTTTGGTTTTGACAAGCTCATTTTTTTCGTTGAGCGTGTAAGTATAGCCTTTCAGCTCACTGACTTCCTCTTTTTCGCCCGAACTGGCCACATAATACGGTATTTCCACGTTGGCATATTCATAGCCTTCTTTTTTGAGAATATGCACCCGAATATGATATTCATGGATAAGCCGGAAGCGGCCGGCCATAATCTGAAAGTAGGACTTGCCCACCTCCTGTACTACATAGGCACTTGCCCCGGAATCAATCGGGCAAACCTTCATGCGTAATTGCTCAGCATTGATTTTCCCAAATTTCTCAACCTGGGCCAATCCTTCAAAGTGAATCAGGCTCAGTATAAGCACCCAAGCCATTGAAAATAAATACTTTAACATGGGAATTTATTGATAAAAAATAAGAAAGGTTTTTTTTAGCTTTATTGGTCAAAAGGAGACACTTCAAAACAAAAATGCTCTTTTTTTCAAAAAAAGCCAAACTTTTTTGGCTTTTTTTCTGCATAAAACTGATGAAATGAAAAATAACAGACTATTTCTGCTTATATAGCTGTAGGTTTTCATCCGGTATAAAATCAAAAACCTAGCTTCTGTTTTAGCATATTTTTTATAACTTGCTCACACAAAACAGGATAAAATGCATACAACAAGTCACCCCATTGCCCATCCCCAACTGGGAAAGGGAATATTCATTGCCCCCAATGCCACGGTCGTGGGGCGGGTCAAACTAGGCGACGAGGTTTCCATTTGGTACAATGCCGTTATCCGGGGCGACGAAGAGGAAATCATCGTGGGCAATCGTAGCAATATTCAGGATGGATGCATCTTGCATGCCGATGTCAATGAGCCTACGGTCATTGGCCAGGGCTGTATTGTAGGCCACGGGGCCATTGTGCACGGAGCCACCATTGGCGATTTTAGCCTGATTGGCATGCGCGCTACGGTCTTGAACCGGGCCAAAATAGGACGTTATTGCCTCATTGGGGCCCATGCCCTCGTAACCCAGGACATTGAAATCCCGGACTATTCAGTAGTGATGGGGATGCCGGGCAAGGTGGTCAAAAAGCTTTCGGAAGAGCACGCCAAAATGTTTGAATCCGGGGCCACGACCTATGTAGAACTGGCCAAGGCCTACCTGGCCGGGCTCTATCAGGAGGCCCCCCGATGAGCCAGGTCTGGATAAACGAGACGGGGTTTACGCTCGCCGAACTGGAAAAACACCTTTGGAATCTCCTCTTCCGGGCCACCATCCAAAAAAAGGAGGCATTTAACAAACCCACCCTGGGAACCCTGAGTGCAGAAGGCCCAAGCCTGCGAACGCTTGTCTTGCGCGAAGTAGATACCGGAAAAAAAATATTAATCGCCCATACCGACCGCCGCTCGCCCAAAGTGCGCGAAATTCAGGCTGAGCCTCGCATAAGCTGGCACTTCTACGATGAAAGGCGGGGGTTTCAACTACGCCTGTCGGGAAAGGCTTTTTTGCTCGCGGAAGGCCCTCTCTGGGAAGCACAATGGGCCAAAACCAATCCGGGGAGCCGTAAGGTCTATGCCAGCCTCATTGCCCCCGGCCAGCCAAGCGAGCACCCCGCCTCCGGTCTGCCCTCAGGCTGGGACGAGGGCCGCCTTTCAGAAGAAGAAAGCGAACAGGGGAAGCCCAATTTCATGCTTATCCGAAGTGAGATTAGTGCCTTAGACTGGCTGTTTTTGGATGCAAGGGGACACCGCCGGGCCGTTTTTCGCTACCAAGACGGGCAACTGGCACAGTCGCAATGGTGTATTCCTTAAAAAAAGCGGCTCAAGATTTAAACGCAGGCCCCTCAAAATATAAGCCTACACCCTGGCTTTCTACCTTTAGCTGGGCCGTCCGTCCGCATACAACGGTCATGTTATGGATTTCGTGCCCAATTGGAAAATCATAGCAAACCGGATAGGCATACTCCTGCACCAGTTCGGCAATGATTTCATTGACATCGTGTCCAAAAGCCACGGCATCATCCTTGATTTCGGTAAACTGCCCCACCACCAGGCCCGCCAAGTCGCGGAGTTTGCCGGCGCGGTAGAGATGAATCATCATTCGGTCAAGATGGTAGAGGTATTCGTCCACATCCTCGAGAAACAAAATCTTGCCTGCCGTTTCTATTTCCGAAGCCGTGCCGATGGTATTGGCAAAAAGAGAGAGATTGCCCCCCACCATTTCGCCCTCTGCCCTTCCAGCCCGATTGAGGAGATGCGCTGACACCTGTAAATCACTGGGCTGGCCAAAGAGTACCTGATGGAGGCTCTCGATGGTTTCCTGGGTTTGTTTGGGAAAAAGAAGGGGCATCACCCCGTGAATGCTTTCCACCCCCAGGTTGTGCAGGTGGCAATGCAAAACGGTGATATCGCTAAAGCCGACCACCCACTTGGGCTTCTGCATAAAAGTCGAGAAATCCAGTTTATCTACCACCCGGATGGTTCCGTAGCCTCCCCGGGCGCAGATAATGGCGTGGATGTCCGGGTTGTCGAGCATGGCCTGCAGGTCGGCAGTGCGTTCGGCATCGGTGCCGGCAAACTGGTTGTGCTTCTTAAAAAGATTCGGACCCAAGATTACTTCCAGCCCCCATTCTTCTAAGATATGGATAGCTGTCTCGATGTCTTCACGGCTTACCTGAGTGGCGGGTGCTACGATACCAACTTGATGACCCGCTTCGAGAGCTGGAGGGCAAATCATTCGCTTTATAGAATTGAAAAAATGAGTAAATAGGACGAGAAAAAATAAAATGGTAAAAAAAAAACCGATTGAAGGGGCATCCATCAATCGGTTCTCGAACCATGAAGGCAATTAGTTCATCGTCTGCACTTTGGCGGCTACCTTATCCGAAATATTATTGGCCTCAACCACGGTATAAAAAGCTTCGCGGCGAACAATAAATTCATACGCTTCGGCCTTAGTGATTTCCTCAATGGATTTTTCGATTTTTTCGTAAATCGGGGCCATTAATTGCGCTTCCTTGTTTTGGATACGGGCGCGGAAACTGGTTTCAAAATTCACCAGTTCGTCTTGCAGATTTTGGAGTTTTTTCTCTTCGCCGGCCCGCATCACCGGGCTGAGCGAAGCCGCTTCCTGCTGATAGGCTTCTAGTTTTTTCTGAAAATCTTCCTGCTTGATTTTAAACTCCTCCTGGCCCTGTTTCTGAAAATCAGTCAGTTCTTTTTGGATTTGCTTATAGCGAGGTAGTTTGTTTAAAACATAGTTCAGGTCGAGAAAGCCTATTTTAGACTGGGCCGTAGCCATTTGGCTCAGCAAAAGCGCGATGCTAAAAATGAGTATTTTTTTCATTGAATTGGCAATTTTCCGGTTAATACACTTAGTTTTCGTTGGTAGCGGCCAGTTCCACGCCCATTTTTTTCAAGATGAGGCGGGTGAGGTCGTGCTCTTTTGGTTCAAAAAAACTAGCTTCCAGGCGAATGACAAAGGTGTAGTTGTTTTCGCGGGCGACCAGTTCTACCTGTGCTTCCACTTTTTTCAGAATAGGAGAAAGTTTTTCCTGGTATTTGACCTGATAGAGGGAATCGGCACTTTGGGCGGCATCTTGGAGGTCAAGCTCCTGTTTCTGCACCAGTTGGGCGGCTTTTTTCTTGGCCTCTTCGGAGGCAGTGCCACTTTGGGCCAGTTCCTGGGCTTTCTCATAAGCCTGGCGCAGGTCGGTTTCTTGTTGCTTGAGCATTGCTTCCTGCTGTTGGCGATAGGTTTGGAGGGCCTTCACGGCCTCTTTATATTCGGGCAGGCGGGTAACTACCGAGTCCACATTCAGGTAGCCAATTTTGTTGCTGGCTTTGAGGTTGCCCCGGTTGGGCACATTTTCGGTGGGCGTGAGGCCCAGTTTTTTCAGCACCACGTCCGAAAGGTCATTTTCTTCCACTTCAAACAACAGAGCCTCATCACGAAAGATGTAGATATTGCCTTGCTCGCCTGAGACGGCTTCTACGGCTTTTTGAAACTTCTCGTACACCGGACGAAGGCTTTTGTTGAGCGAGTCGCTGTATTCCGATTCCAGGGCTTGCTGATAAGCCAGGATTTCCTGTCTTTCGGTTTGCAGGCGTTTGGCTTCATTTTCAAGCAGGGCCTGGCTGGTGCCCAGTTCGGCCTCTTGTTGAAATTTTTCCACCTTTTTCAAAAAGGCTTCTTGCTGTTCCTGAATTTTTAGCCGGGCCTTTTTCTGATATTCGGCCATAGATTCCTGGATTTGGCGAAACTCAGGCATTTTCTCAAGCACATAGCCTTCGCGTACAAATCCCATCTTTTGACCCATCAGCGGACTAGTCGAGGCCAGTCCCAGGGCCAGGAAGCAAAAAAATATCTCCCACTTCTTCATTTCACGTCGTTTTAAAAAAATCAACAGATTTTAAGTATTTTGTTAATTAAAAAAAGATTGTACTTATCAACGTAGCTGGGCAGATTTAATTTCTATTTTCCGGATTTTGCGGGTCTTCGGCCAGCCCGAGAACCTCTAGCACTTCCTCGGTGTAGTCGTGGCGCGGTTCGGCATACAAGATAGTAAGCCCCTGGTTGTTGGAAAAAATGAACTGCAGGCTGTTTTTACGGGCCACCTTTTCAATGGCTTTGTAAAGCTCTTCCTGGGCCGGTTTTATCAGTTCCTGTTGACGGGTAAAGAAAAGGCCTTCATAACCAAATATTTGCTGCTGCAAATCGCGAATACGTTTGGCTTCTTTTTCAATTTCCTGTTGCCTTTCCTGAATCATCTCGTCGGTGAGCATGAGCTTTTCCTGTTCTAGGGCACCGCGTTTTTCTTCCAGGAGGGCATTTTTTTCGTCAATGTCGGCTTTCCACTTATTGGCCTGCTCCTGTATTTCTTTTTGGGCTTTTTGGTAGGCCGGCATTTGTTTAAGAATAAAGTCGGCATCTACATAGCCAAATTTTTGCCCTTGGGCCGGCCCAATTGCCCAAATTGCGCCCAAAATTAGACAAAACAAGTATTTATTCATAATAAAGAGCCAAGAATTAGCAAAGGTTTATCGTATTTGTTGGCCAATGGTGAAGTGAAATTGGCTGCCGCTTGCATCTGGCCCGGCCCCAATGACAGGGTCAAATCCATAGCCCCAATCAAGACCAATCAAGCCAAAGGCAGGCATAAAAATCCGGGCTCCAAAGCCAGCCGAGCGTTTCAGGTCAAAAGGACTGTATTCGGCATAGTTGGCAAAATTATTCCCTGCCTCAAAAAAGCCCAGCATAAAAATCGTGGCCGAAGGATTGAGCGAAAGCGGATAGCGAAGCTCCATCACAAACTTGTTATAGACCACCCCGCCCGAAAGCCCAACGGGGGTAATGGCGTTGTTTTCGTAGCCGCGCAAGCCCACGATGTCAAGTCCCAGCAAGAAGTTTTGCCCCGTGAGGCCGTCCCCCCCCAGCACATAGCGTTCAAAAGGTCCGGCGGTAAGCGCACGGTTATACACGCCCAAGTAGCCGATGTGGGCCCGGGTGTGCAAGACCAGATTGCCCACCAAGCGGGTAAACCAGGAACTGTCAAACATCCACTTGTGATACTCAATGTAGCGCAGACGCTCGGCCTCCGTTTCGGCGTTGAAGGATTCCTCCCTGAAAATAGAATAGGGCGGGGTAAGGCTCAGGCTCAGCGACAATTGAGAACCACTCCTTGGGAAAGTGGGGTTGTCAATGCTATTGCGAGCAATGGTGGTGTTGAAAAACAAGTTTTGGTATTGCCCGTCGCGCAGGGTGTTGGTAATGGGAAAATTATCGAGGCTATAGCGCTGATAGGTAATGGAGTTGGAAAGTGTGAAGAAATTATCGGGCCAGGTAAGCCGACGGCCCAGGCTCAGGGTAAGGCCAGTTACCTGCAAAGAACCTATGGTTTCGGTGCCCAAAATCTGTCTTTGGACCGAGTGGCTCAAATTGACGCTGAAAGCATTGGGCTTACGGCCTCCCAGCCAGGGCTCGGTAAAGGTAAAAGAATAGGTCTGAAAACGTCGCCCATTGGCCTGTACCCGAAGTGCCAGCCGTTGGCCATCGCCGGAGGGCAATACTCCCCCCAGTCTTTAAATTTGAAAAGCTTGCGGGCCGAAAAGTTGTTGAACACCAGC